>SKXG01000233.1 GCA_007128525.1 Pseudomonadales bacterium
ACAAAAAACGGCTCGGGCAACGCCCGGGTTTCGCCGTCGATGGTGACCTGCTGCTCTTCCATGGCTTCCAGCAGTGCACTCTGGGTTTTGGGTGTCGCCCGATTGATCTCATCGGCCAGAATCACTTGGCAAAAGACCGGCCCTGGCGCAAAGCGAAACTGGTTGTTGTCGCGCTCGAATATGGACACACCGAGTATGTCGCTCGGCAACAGGTCACTGGTGAACTGCACGCGATTGAAACTGAGGCCAAGGGTGCGGGCCAGAGCCTGACTCAGCAGCGTTTTTCCCATCCCGGGCAGATCTTCAATCAACAGGTGCCCGCGCGCGAGCAGGCAACTCAGGGCCAGCTTGACCTGGGTTTCCTTACCCAGCAGAACCTGATTGAGGCTCTTGATGACCGGGCCGAGCAATGCACCGGCCTGACCATCAGGCATGGTTGTGGATTTCGATAACGGACTGATCACCGTTGAGGTCAAGTTCCCGCCGTTGCTTCATCAGATCACTGCGGGACAACGATAGGCGTTCCAGATACGCATCGTCTATGTCACCGGTCACGTAATGGCCATCGAACACGGAACAGTCATATTCCGTGATGCCGGGATTGCCTTCCCGCGCGCAGGTCACCAGGTCATCGATCGTCTGATAGATCAGCCAGTCGGCACCAATAACCTGCGCGACTTCTTCATCGGTGCGGTTGTAGGCAACGAACTCGACCGGCGTCGGCATGTCGATACCGTACACATTCGGGAATCGGACCGCTGGCGCCGCTGAAGCCAGATAGACTTTGCGAGCACCGGCCTCCCGCGCCATCTGGATAATCTGACTGATGGTAGTGCCACGCACGATGGAGTCATCTACCAACAAAACGTTTTTGCCGCGAAACTCCAACTCGATCACGTTCAGCTTGTGCCGTACCGAACGTTTGCGTTGGCTCTGCCCCGGCATGATGAAAGTGCGTCCAATGTATGGATTCTTGGTGAAACCTTCGCGGTACTTGACGTTCAGACGGTGCGCCATTGGCAACGCCGCAGTCCGGCCGGTGTCCGGGATTGGAATCACCACATCAATGTCGTGCTTGCCATCCGGATACCGGGCCAGTATGCGATCGGCCAGTCGCTCACCCATACGCAGCCGGCTCTTATAAACTGAAATCTCATCGATGATGGAATCGGCGCGCGCCAGGTAAACCAGTTCGAAAATGCACGGCGTTGTGTGCGTGTCTTCTGCGCAAAGCGCGGTTCGCAACTCTCCCTGCTGATCGATGTACACCGCTTCTCCCGGTGCCACATCTCGAATGCGCTTGAAGCCGAGAATATCGAGCGCGACACTCTCGGACGCCAGCATGTACTCGACACCATCCGGTGTCTCACGCTTACCGAAGATCAATGGGCGGATGCCGTGCGGGTCCCGAAAACCGACGATGCCACCACCGATAATCATGGCGACGCCGGCATAGGCGCCCTTGCAGCGTCGGTGCACACCGCGAACCGCATCGAACACCTGTTCAGCGCTGGGTCGCTGGGTCCCGGCCTTTTGCAGCTCATGTGCAAACACATTCAGCAGCACTTCCGAATCCGAATCTGTGTTGACGTGACGCAGATCGTCCCGATACAGATCGGCCTTGAGGTCGTCGGAATTGGTGAGGTTGCCGTTGTGCGCCAGCGTAATGCCGTAGGGTGAGTTCACATACATCGGTTGCGCTTCAGCGCTGCTCGATGTGCCGGCCGTGGGATAACGGACATGACCGATGCCCATGTTGCCGGTAAGACGCTGCATGTGATACTGCTGAAACACATCGCGAACCAGGCCGTTGGCCTTGCGCAGATAAAGTCGATGGGCGTCACAGGTGACAATGCCGGCGGCATCCTGGCCACGATGCTGCAATGCGATCAACGCATCGTAAAGCTGCTGGTTCACGAACTGCCTGCCAACAATGCCTACTACGCCACACATACCAGAAGCTCCTTAAACTGCGCTTGCGCTCACCCAGGTGGTCAGGGATTCAATCAGATCCAGCACTTCCTGTTCGAAAGCCATCAGTTCCGGAATCAGACTCGACTCATGCCACCACCCATACTCCTGCAGGAACGGGCGGAGGGCTACCAGGGCAACAACGCAGACCAGGCCACCGCGAAGGGTCCCGAACAAAAAACCGAGGAACCTGTCGGTGCCACTCAGACCGCTGCCCTGAATCAATCGCGCCATCAGCCACTGCACCATAGCGCCCAGTATGACTATGACAACGAAAACCACCGCAAAGCCTAATGCAAGGCTAACCGACTCGTTTTCCATCCCTCCGAAAAGCCGACCGGCAACATCGCGCGCGTAAATCAGCGCCACGACAAAAGCGCCCAGCCAGATTGCAAGGCCCAGAACTTCGCGGATCAGGCCACGCCAGAGACCAATAACGGCCGACAGCAGGACGATCGCCAGAATGCCCAGGTCGACAGCAGTCATGCTAAGGCGCGAACTCCACGACAATGGGGGCCAGCTGATAACGGTCTGCCAGCTCCTGCTGCAGGCGGATGGCGTCATCTCGATCCATTATGGGCCCGATGGCAACGCGTGTACTGCGGCCCGAGCCTTGCCCGGCCTCGGACAGTACCGCCTGATAGCCGTCTGTCCGCAGCCTGTCACGCAAGGCCTCGGCATTTTGCCGCTCACTGAAACTGGCGAGCTGCACGCCCCAGGCCGGCACATTAACACTGCGGGGCGCATCACCGGCCGGCGCTTCCCGCAGTATGGGGTCTGCAGTGCGCGTATCCGAATCGGCCTGTCTGGCGTCGGCATCGACCCGGTCACGCAACTGATCGGTCGACTCGATCACCTCAGGGTCTACCAGAGGCTCGTCGCTACGCCGGAACGCCGGGTGCCGCTCAGGCGCTGCCTGCTCGATGTCGGTGCTGAAGCTGACATCCGGCACAGGCCCCAGGACCGGCTGCTCGAGTCCCCGGCCATCGAACAACATCGGTAGCAGCACGAATGCCAGTGCTACCAGGAAGATGCCTCCAGTCAATCTGTAACGGCGACGTTCAGTCACTGGCAGCCTCAAGTTCCGGCCTGGCGGTTTGCCACTGCAACCAGTGACAGGCCTGTTCTACAACATCGAATGAACCCATGAGCATGATACGATCATCGGGCTTTGACCGCATCAGGGTTTCGCCCAGCGCCGGTCCGACAAGGTCCGCCTCCCAATCCACACCAACTCGGCCATGCCGGGCATAGAGTTCCGCCCCCGCTGTTCCCCGCTCACCTCTGGTGCTGACAAACACCCACTCATCCACCACCGGCTGCAACGCATCGATGACAGCGCCGGCATCCTTATCGGCGAAGAATCCGGCGATGGCGATGGTGCGCCCCGCTACCGGTTCGGTAGCCAGCTGCTGGCTCAAAAAAGCGGCGGCATGCGCATTGTGTCCGACATCCAGGATCAACGCTCGATCGCGAAACCGGCGCCGCTCGAATCGTCCCGGCAGGCTGCCCCGCACCGCAGCCTGGACCAGATGATCACGCGTCAGTGGCCGGTCCAGCGGCAGCAGGCTGACCGCCTGCACCGCCGTGGCGGCATTGACCGGCGCCAGCTTGGGGACAGGCAATGCCGCCCAGCGCTGTTGCCCGGCCCGAACGGACCAGCCCGCCTCGCCCAGCGCAAAGCTGTAGTCCTGCTCCAGAACCACGCAAGGCACCGCCAGCTCTGCGGCCAGACGTTGCACGCTGCGAGGCACATCGGACTCACCAAACACCAGCGGCACACCATGACGCAGAATCCCGGCTTTCTCTGCGGCGATGGATTCCCGGTCCGAGCCCAGGATGGCCATATGGTCCAGGCCCACACTGGTAATCACGGTGACGTCCCCATCCACCAAGTTGGTGGTATCCAGCCTGCCGCCCAGCCCGACTTCCAGGACGGTGACGTCGACACCAGCTTCGCGAAAAAGATACAGCGCTGCCAGCGTCGCGAACTCAAAGTAGGACAGCACCTGTCCCGCCCTGGCCTGATCAATTACAGCCAGCGCGGCGGTAATACCGGCGTCCGACACCGGCTCGCCATCAATCCGAATCCGTTCATTGAACTGCAGAATGTGCGGGGACAAGGTGGCGCCGACCCGATAGCCCATGGCCAACAGCAAAGACTCCGCAAAGACCACTGTGGACCCTTTGCCATTGGTCCCGGCCACGATCAGGTTGTGCGGGGCTGGCGGCAGCAGTCCCAGGCGTCGGGCAATATCCCGTGTCGGCTGCAAACCGCGCGACACATCAGTCGGTCGCTCGCGACCGATGTAGGTTAACCAGTCGTTAAGTGAACTCGCCGCGTCAGGCATGGCCGTCAACCTCTGCCAGCGCCTGCATGAAGGCACGCAGTCGTCCGGCATCCTTGATGCCTTTGTGCGGGCCTTCCACGCCACCGCTGACATCCACGGCATAGGGCCGCGTCTGGCGCACGGCAGTGGCTACATTCTCAGGGTTCAGTCCGCCGGCCAGAATCAACGGGCGGCCAACCTGTGCCGGCCACAAAGACCAGTCGAAGCTGTGTCCGGTGCCACCAAACAGCCCATCGACATGCGCATCAAGCAGCAGACCAGCCGCATCTGCATACCGCTCCGCAGCAGCCGTCAGATCCGTGTCCGCGCGGACGCGCAACGCCTTGATATAGGGCCGACCGAACGCAGCACAAAACGCCGGCGACTCGTCGCCATGAAACTGCAGCAGGTCGATGCCCACCCGCGTCAGCACCGTATCGACCAGGTCCGCAGTGGGATTGACGAACAGACCCACACGGGTCACGAAAGGGGGAACGGCTTGACTCAGATCGGCGGCCTGGCTGGTGCTGACCGCCCGGGGGCTGTCCGGATAAAACACGAAACCCAGCGCGTCGGCGCCCAGCTCTGCCGCAAGCGCAGCATCTTGAGTCCGGGTTATGCCACAGATCTTGGCTCTGATCCGCAACGATGATCCCTCCGGGGAAAGGCGCGGATTGTAGCGACATTATTGATCCGTATCACGCAATGCCGATCGTCAGCTTGGACGAATTGTGTCCCTAGTCAGTGGCGCGCAGCAGCAGCGGCGGCGGCGGTGCAGGAAAGCCGAAAGCTGCCGGGTAGCCGACTTCCGCCAGATACAGGCCATCCGGTGGCGCAGTCACGCCAGCCTGGCTGCGATCCCGACCGGCAAGCAACTCCGCCATCCAAGCCGACGGCCGTTCCCCGCGTCCGACACGCAGCAATGCTCCCATGATGTTGCGCACCATGTGCTGCAAAAAGGCATTGGCTTGGATCTCGAATACCAGGAAGGCGCCCTGCCGACGCACGCTGACAGCCTGCACCTGACGCATCGGCGTGCGCGACTCACAGCCGGCCGCTCGAACGGCGCTGAAGTCCTGCTCTCCGAGCAGCGCCTGCGCGGCCTGATCCATGGCATCCGCATCAAGCGGAACGCGCGACCAGGTCACCAGACCCCGACCAATGGCTGGCGCCATGCCACTGTCCAGCACGAGATATTGATAGCGTCGGTACAGCGCCGAGAACCGGGCATTGAAGTCTGCCGGCACGGCTTGCGCCCAGTGAATGCTGATGCCAGGGGCGACAAGACTGTTACCGCCGCGGCGAAAGGCATCGGCAGGCCGGGGATTTGGGCTGAAGAAGCTGACCACCTGGCCAGCGGCATGCACGCCTGTATCCGTACGCCCCGCCGTAACCAGCTTGACCGGCGCCGCCGCAACCTGGCTCAGCGCGGTCTCCAGTGCCGACTGCACCGACGTCAGGGTTTGCTGGCGCTGCCAGCCATGAAAGCGGCTGCCGTCGTACTCAATGCCCAGCGCGAAATGCTGTCCGCTGGCGTCGCTCAGAAGCCGCCTCCTGGAATCAGTTCACTTCCTGCATCAGGGCGCGAGCCTGCTGTTGCTGCTCTGGCGAGCCGTCCTGCATGACCTCATTGAGAATCTCGCGGGCGCCATCGCCATCACCCATGTCGATGTAGGCACGGGCCAGATCCAGCTTGGTGGCAGCCGCATCCTCAGCATCGAGTTCGCTGAACACGTCATCACCGCTGTCGTCGGCCGACAGCTCGTCGCCGTCAACATCGCCAGTGTCCAGGGCGTCTCTCGTCTCGGTCGGGCTGCTGGCGGCGTCATCCAGCGACAGCTCGTCCGCCTTGCCGGCCGGTGCCTCGTCCAGCTGCAGGTCTTCCAGGTCAAAGTCGAAGTCGTCATCCAGCGACAGGGTGTCATTCTCGGCTTTGTCGGACTGGTCACCCACATCCAGCCGCAGCGTGTCGTCGTCACTGTCGGTCGGCTCTGCATCACGCTCCGGGTCAAAATCCAGTCCCAGGTCACCGCCAAGCTGGTCGCCTGCCGAGGTCTTGTTCGAATCCGTTGCTGCTTCGTCAGGCGCTTCCGGGCTGTCCAGGTCGTCCAGATCCAGCATGCTGTCCTGGTTGGCGGAAGCCTTCTGCGGATCACTGGTGTCAGTCCGCTCAGTGCCTTCATCCAGATCCAGGTCCAGATCGAGATCAAAGTCATCCAGTGTGCTGGTGCTGTCTGCCTCTTCGGCGGGCGCAGCCGGCTCACCGGTTTCGCCATTACCTCGGGTGGCATCGTCTGAGAAGCGGGCTTCCAGTTCGCGGGCACTGAACAGCATATCGTCGTCATCGCAACGCTCGATCAGCTCGGCGAGGTGCGTCTCAAAAGCGTCGCGTTCGCCGGTCTCCGCATAGACTTCGAGCAACTTCAGGCGCACATCATGCCGGTCCGGATCCTGATCGAGCGCGCCCTGCAGCAGGCTGACGGCCTGCGGAAATCTGTTGTAGGCAATGTAGATGTCGGCCTCGGCCACAACATCGCTGGTCTGTGCACCCGGCGGTTCACCGGCGAATTCGTCCTGGACGGCATCGGCGCTGTCCTGCTGCGCATCTTCCAGTTCCGAAGCCGCAGCCTCATCATCCGCCTCACTCTCTGCTTCTTCAGCAGTCTGACCGGCAGCAACGGCAGCGCCGCCCAGTGCGGCTGCGTCGGCACGCGCCGGCGTCAACCGCGCCATGCGCGCATCACTGGCGGCCGCGGCACGGCGCCGCTGCAGAATCAACGCCAGTGCCAGCAGCAGCACCAGCCCAAGGGCCGCGGCAATCAACGTCCAGTTGGACAACAGCCCGTCGAGGGTGCTGGCGGACGTCTGTTGCTGTGCAGGAGAGGCCTGGCGGGCTTCTGCGAGCTGCGCCTGCAATTCGGCAAGCTGCTGGTCGCGCAGTGCCAATTGCCGGTCAAACTCCTGTTGCCGGGTACTAAGGTCGTCAACGCGGGCTGCCAGTGCTTCGTTCTCCAGCGCCAGACGTTCACGCTCGTCTTCGCTGGCTGTCAAACGCTCTTCCAGCTGCATCAGCTGCTCAGCCGAGGCCGAGCCCCCGGCCATACCATCCGGATCTGCATCGCCGGCCAGAATACGCAGCTCGGCTTCAGGGATGGTTTCCGACCCCGGCTGCGCCGTACGCTCGGGTGTTGCATCCTGCTGGCGCTGTGCGGGTGCATTATCGGA
>SKXG01000370.1 GCA_007128525.1 Pseudomonadales bacterium
CGGGTCATTGCCACCTACCACCTGAACCCGCTGGATGCCGAGGAAACCCGGACCTATATCGAACATCGGCTGACGCGGGTTGGCTGGGCAGATGACCCGGTCATCACCGATGGTGCGTTTGAACAGATTTATGCGTTTACCCAGGGTGTGCCCCGACGGGTTAACAATCTGTGTGACCGGCTGCTGCTGTACACCTATCTCGAAGAGGTGCACAGCATCGACGAAGAGATCGTACGCACGGTGGCCGAGGAAATCGGTGCTGAATTTCTGGCCGGAAACCCGGCAGAGGGTCAGCGACTGAGCAGCTGGACCCAGCAGGCATCTGGACAAAACGCGTCGACGGCTGGCAACGGCGAAAAGAATGGCGCAGAGCCGCTGGAAACTGTCGCCCGGATCATGTTCGACAAGGCCAATGTGCAGCAGCGCATCGCGTCGCTCGAGCGGGCTGTGGATGGCCTGAGCAAGGATCTGCGCGAGGAACTGCAGGAGATCCGGGCGTTGCTTGAGGACGTTCGGGCCCGGCTGCCGGATGACGACGACCAGCACCAGCGGCGCGTGTCCTGACCGCTACACTCAGCGGAAATCCCGGGAGCGGAAGGGCGTAGCCGACGGTGACTGATCGGCTGCCAGCTTGCCGAGCAGTGGGCTCAGATCCTGAATGCGCCCGGCAATCAGGTGAATGACCGATTCCTTACGTTCCAGTACGCCCTGCACCAGCAGCAGTTGACCCTGCAACAGTTCGGCCCGATAGCGCTCCAGCACCGACTGCCAGACCACCACATTGGTATTGCCGGTCTCATCCTCCAATGTCACGAACAGCACGCCAGCGGCTGAGCCCGGCCGCTGGCGGCCGGTAACCAGACCGGCGACCCGCACCAGCCGGCCATGCCGGCAATCGGCCAGTTGCGTTGCCCGCCAGCGACGCCGCAGGGCCGGTTGCTCCCGCAGCAGATGCAGCGGATGCGCGCGCAGACTCAGGCCCAGATAGTGGTAATCGGCCAACACGTTGCGGCCGGTTGATGGTGCCGGCAGCCCGGGTTCCGGTGTGGTTGCCGGTTCGTCTGACGAGGCCGGGCCATCGTAAACCCACAGCGGTGCCGGTGCGGCCACCGCGCTGACCGCCCAGTGCGCCTGATGGCGGTCGCCGGCCAGGCTGCGCAGGGCATCGGCCCGCGCCAAGGCCTGCAGCGCACCGCGGTCGAGCCGGGCACGGCGCGCCAGATCGGCGCTGTCCCGAAACGGCCGGGTCGCCTCAATGCGCTGGCCGGCGTCGGCCGACAGCCCTTTGACCAGCCGCAAGCCCAGTCGCAGTGCGGGATTGATCCGGTCATGACCAGACTGATCCGGATCAAGCCGATGCGCCCAGTCGCTGTGCTGCACATCCACCGGCAGAACGCTGACCTGATGCCGGCGTGCATCCTGCACCAGCTGCGACGGGGCATAAAAGCCCATCGGCTGGCTGTTCAGCAGCCCGCAGTAGAAAGCCGCCGGGGCATGCCGCTTGAGCCAGGCGGAGACATAAACCAGCAGCGCAAAGCTGGCCGCATGGCTCTCCGGAAAACCGTACTCACCAAAGCCCTTGATCTGATTGAAGATGCGCTCGGCGAACTCACGAGGGTGACCGCGCGCCAGCATGCCCTGGATCAGCTTGTCTTCGAACGGCTCCAGCCCGCCACGGCGCTGCCAGGCGGCCATGGCGCGGCGCAGTTGATCGGCTTCACCCGGACTGAAACCGGCCGCCACCATGGCCAGCTCAATGACCTGTTCCTGAAAGATTGGAATGCCCAGGGTGCGCTCGAGCACGGCCCGCACCTCGTCATTGGCATATTCGACCGTTTCCAGACCCTGCCGGCGCCGCAGATAGGGATGCACCATGTCACCCTGAATCGGCCCCGGCCGGACGATGGCGACCTCAATTACCAGATCGTAGAAGCAGGCGGGCCTGAGCCTGGGCAGCATGCTCATCTGGGCCCGGGACTCCACCTGAAAGACACCGACACTGTCGCCCTGCTGCAGCATTTCGTAGGTGGCCGGATCTTCCGGCGGGATATCGGCCAGCCGCATGGGGGTGCCACGCAGCCGGCTCAGATCAGCCAACGCCTTGCGGATGGCCGTCAGCATGCCCAGGGCCAGCACATCCACTTTTAGCAGGCCCAGTGCCTCAAGATCAGTCTTGTCCCACTGGATCACGGTGCGGTCAGCCATGGCGGCATTCTCGACCGGCACCAGCTGGGCCAGCGGCCCCTGCGAGATGACGAAGCCGCCGACGTGCTGCGACAGGTGGCGGGGAAAACCGAGCAGCCGCCGCACCAGCACCAGAAACTGGCGCATCAGCGGCGCCTCAGGATCCACGCCAGCTGCCCGGCAGCGCTCGTCCAGCGCCGCTTTGTTGTCCCACCAGGCCAGGGATTTGGCCAGCAGATCCACCAGGTCCGGGCTTAGCCCGAGCGCCTTGCCGACATCGCGCACCGCGCTGCGTGGCCGGTAGGTGATCAGGGTGGCGGCCAGCGCCGCCCGGTCCCGGCTATAGCGCTTGTAGATGTACTGGATCACCTCTTCGCGCCGCTCGTGCTCGAAGTCGACATCAATATCCGGGGGTTCGTGACGCTCTTTGGACACAAAGCGTTCGAACAGCACGCGCATCCGGGCCGGGTCCACTTCCGTGATGCCCAGGCAGTAACAGACCGCGGAATTGGCTGCCGACCCCCGGCCCTGACACAGGATGTCGCGGCTGCGGGCGAAGGCCACCAGGTCGTGCACGGTCAGAAAGTAGTGTTCAAAGCGCAGCTCTTCGATCAGGCCCAACTCTTTCTGGATCAGGGTCCGGACCGACGCGCTGAAGCCATCCGGCCAGCGCTCGGCGGCACCGGCCCAGGTCAGCTCAGCCAGGTGCTCAGCCGCTGTACGCCCCGGGGGCACCAGTTCCTCGGGGTATTCATAGCGCAACTCGTCGAGCGAAAAGTGACAGCGCGCCAGAATGCGCAGCGATTCTGAGAGCAGCGCTCCCGGATACAGTGCCTGCAGCCGGGGCAGCGGGCGCAGATAACGCTCCCGGTTGGGCGCTTTGTCGCGGCCCAGATCCTGCACCGGCCGGCCCAGCCGGATGGCCGTCAGTACATCCTGCAGCGGCTGCCGTGCCGCCCGGTGCTGATGCACGTTGTTGGCCGCCACCAGCGGCAGCTCGAGCTGATCGGACAGCGCCAGCAGCAGGGCGGTCCGGTCGGCATCGGTGCCATCCTGGAGCAGTTCCAGCGCCAGCCAGAGCTCCGGCAGATACTGCTTGAGCGTCCGGCCAAACTGCTGTTGTGGCGCTGGTATCCCGCCGGACCAGCCGGCCGCCGGCAGGCGGGGTATCCACAGCGCCAGGCAGCGTTCGCAGGCCCAGCGCAGATCCGCCAGCCCGAGCTGATACTGGCCTTTGGGGCTGCGCCGCCGGGCTCGGGTGATCAGGGCGCAAAGCTGGCCGTAGGCGGTGCGATCCGGCGCCAGCAGCACCAGCAGCTCACCCTCATCGAGGTGAAATTCAGCACCGATAACCAGTTTCAGACCTTCGCTGCGGGCGGCCAGATGCGCCCGCACCGCGCCGGACACCGAACACTCATCGGTGATGGCCAGCCCCGCATAACCCTGCGCCGCCGCTTCAGCGACCAGCTCCTCCGGATGGGAGGCGCCGCGCAGGAAGCTGAAATTGCTCAGGCAGTGCAGTTCGGCAAACATTGCAGCCTCTGGGCCTGTGCTCAGGCCTTGCTCTCAGGCAAAGAAACCATGGACAAACCAGCGCCCGTCGTGCCGGTCCTGAAAGGCCCAGCAGTGCCGCCCGTCACTGTGCCGGGCCAAGTAGTAGTCGCGGCTGATGCGACCGGCTGCCGGATTTGGCGCCGGATGTGCGGCATCTGGCTGCTGGGCCCACCAGCCACTGTCGATGCGCTCCGGGCCGGCCAGCAGCTGCAACTGTGCACTGCGTACGGCCTGTGGTGTGGACAACAGCCAGGCCGGGCGCTGCCAGCTGAGAGGGCGCTGCCAGCTGAGAGGGCGCCGCCAGCTAAGAGAGTGATGCCGGTCCTGCACAGCTGGCGTTGCTGCCCGGCCGGCTTTGCGGGTTGCTGGCGCCGAACGAGGTGGGGCCGGCCGCGTGCTGCGCCAGGCCAGCTCTGGCCGGTGCTCATCGTGCAGCTTAAGCCCCTGGCAGGCGTCCGGCCCCAGCCGGGCCGTCAGCAAATCGAGCAAAGCCCCTGGCGTGTCGGCCGCCTGTGCAGCGGCGGAGACGCCGCGGTTCTGAAACAGCCCCAGACTGTCCGGCTGCCAGCGCGACAGGACACTGACCTGCAGATGCACCGTCATGATCTCGGCCGGCAGCGGCTGGCGGTCCAGCTGCAGCCGGGTCAGGGCCAGCAGTCGCTGGCTGTCCTGGGCCGGTGTGCTGATCATCACCACCAGCGGCACTGCCGTACCCTGCAGGGGCGCGAAACGCCAGTCGAGCTGCCGGCTGCCAAGTTGCCGCGCGCGCAGCCAGGTCTGCAGGTCACCGAGCAGGCGCTTGATCGGAAACAGCAGGGCGTCTTTGCTGCGCAGCGCGCTGAGCAGATGCAGCGACTGCGCGAAATACTCGGCGGGCTGCAGCAGGGGCCGTGGATCCGGCTTCAATCCGGTCAGCCGGGCCAGGTAGTCGAGCAACGGCATGCCAAAGCGCCGGCCCAGCTCTGCCTTGGGCAGGCGCAGCAGGGCGCCCATATCGCGAATGCCCATATTGGCCAGGCGTTCGATCAGTGCCGATTCCAGCGGCGTGCACTGCAGGGGCAGCCGCTGCAGGCCTTGCCTGGAAGCGGCCTGCAAAGCCTGCGGGTCAGGGAAGGGCGGCAGCTCCGGTTGCCAGCCGCTGCGGGCAAAGGCCAGCGCTGCCAATGGCGTTGATGCCAGACCCAGCACAACCTGGTGCCCGAAACCCTGGAACAGCTGCAGCAGGCGGCGCCGGAACGCATACAAACCACCGAACAGCTTCAGGCTGCCGCCGGCCTCGAGCAGGATGCTGTCCGGTGGCGCCAGGCTGATGCGGGCACTGAGTCCATAGCAGGCTTCGGCCAGCAGGCGCAGGCGCTGAGCCTCGGTCAGGCTGTCCTGGTTGAAGTGCAGCAGCTCCGGGCAAATGCTGTGTGCGGTTGCCAGGCTCAGGCCAGGCCGCAACTGACGCGCCCGAGCAGCGGCATTGACGCTGATCAGCACATTGCGCGCCAGCAGGGCTGCCGGGCGCTCTGTGTCGTCTTGACCGAGCTGCCGCAGCGCCAGTTCCAGACCCAGAGCCGGCAGACGGATGCCGCACCACAGCGCCTCAGGCGAGTCCTGCATACGCCGGCCTCGGCAGACGTTCGCCACCGGCCAGGGGTGGACGCCGGGATGGAGACGGGGCTGATGCCTTCTTTGGCTGCCAGCCCTGCAGGCGTGCCTGCAATTCAGCCTGTGGCAACGCCTGCAGCGCCGGCGTCAGCCGCAGGGACAGCTGACGGCCAGGCCAGCGGCCGGGCTGTTTCAGGACATCCAGCTGCAACTGGTCCGGATGCCCGCTGGCATCCGCCTGCAGCGCCAGTCGCAGCCCGGCCATGGACGGCTGCCGGGCCGCTTCGGTGGGCCGGAACAGTGCCGCCAGGGTGTTGCCCTGACGGGCGGCTATCTGCAGGCGGCGCAGCCTGGGCGCATCGAGCCGGGATTCGTCCAGCCAGCCCAGGGCCATGCTGCAGGTGCCGGATTGCAGAGCCTGCTCCAGTGTCCAGAGCGCGTCATGGCGGGCCTGAGTGTGGACCAGCAGTACCCGGCTGATATCGATGCCCCAGGCGGCCAGTGTTGGTGCATAGGGCAGGTGCGGTGGATCGACCCAGAGCAGCCAGCGCTGCTCCTGACTGAGACGGGCCAGCAGCGGTGCCAGCAGGCGCAGCTCACCACTGCCGGGATGCGCAGCCAGCAGTTCCATCAGGCCGTTCTGAGGCCAGCCACCGGCCGCCAGCGTGGCATCCAGCGCGGCATAGCCCGTAGGCTGGCCTCGTTGCGACCTGGATGCCTGCTGTCGGGCACGCCAGAGCTGGGGATGCTGCAGAAGCTGCTGCAACTGCGGTGAATGTTGTGATTCGTGACTGCTCAGCATGACTGCTCTCGTTTCAGTGGCTGAAGGGAGATCGAGAGTAACTGTATAAATATACAGTATCAAGCCTGTCGCGCAGCACGGAGCTTTTCAGTGGTTTCCTGGTCTGAAACGATCTGGTCCGAACATCTGGCTGCTGTCATATAAAAAAGACCTGATAGCATGACGCTTTATAAATGACTGAGATCAATCACCAAGGAGCCATCAATGAGTGGCGACAACAATGCTTCGGCCACTGGTAGTGGTGGGGGCAGCGGCGCGGGAGAGGCCGTTTCCGAGCGCATCCGGCGTCGGCTTGAAGCCGCCGGACAGCGTTATCACGCCAACGACAACATCGAGGCCTTTATCGAACCCGGGGAGCTCGATCAGTTGCAGGCCGAGGTTGAGTCCGGGATGCGCGAGGTGCTGCGCAGTCTGGTAATCGACACCGAAAGCGATCACAACACCCAGGACACCGCCAGACGCGTGGCCAAGATGTTTCTGCGGGAGGTCTTTGCCGGCCGCTATGCCAGCGAACCGCCCGTGACGGAATTTCCCAATGTATCGCGTCTGAACGAACTGATGATCATCGGGCCGATCACGGTGCGCAGCGCCTGTTCACACCATCTGTGTCCGATCATGGGGCAGATCTGGGTTGGCGTGATGCCGAACGAGCAGTCGGCTCTGATCGGTCTGTCGAAATACGCCCGGCTGGTTGAGTGGATCATGACGCGACCACAGATTCAGGAAGAAGCCATCGCCCAGCTGGCCGATCTGCTGCAGGAGAAGATGCAGCCGGATGGCCTGGCCATCGTTATGGAGGCCGACCACTTCTGCATGCACTGGCGCGGTGTCAAAGACGTCGGTTCCCGCATGACCAACAGCATCATGCGCGGCTCTTTCCTGAAGGATCCGAACCTGCGCCGGGAGTTTCTGGCGCTGATGCCACAGAACAATCGTTGAACCAGGCGCATACAGGCGCCGTTGACAAGCGAACCATCGCAGACGAGGACCAATCACATGCTGGTGCGACTGTTATATGCAAGCCGGTCGGTAGACCCTATCGACCGCAAACTGGTCGATGCCATACTCAAGCGCGCTCACAGCTATAACCCGGAGCATGGCATTACTGGCATCCTGTGCGCTTATGAGAATGACAACGTTTTTCTGCAGGCGCTGGAAGGCGGGCGCGATGAAGTGAACCAGCTGTACAACAGCCTGGTTGAGGATTCACGCCACACCGATGTCACGCTGCTGGCCTACAACGAGATTGATGAGCGGCGTTTTGCCAGCTGGCGTATGGGCCGGGTAGACATGAGCCGGATCAATATCGCAACCGTGCTGCGCTATTCCTCGCAGCCGCGCCTGAATCCGTTTGAGCTGTCCGGAAAGACCGCGATGGCACTACTTGA
>SKXG01000410.1 GCA_007128525.1 Pseudomonadales bacterium
TTCCGGGCCCCTGGCTGAGGGTGTCCGAGGCATGGATGCCGAGGCCAAGCCCCCATGGATGGGTTCACGGCGTCCCTCAGCCAGGGGCCCGGAAGAGCCACGCCATCTGCAAACCAACGCCCTTCTACTTTAGGAGGGGTCGCCTAGCCTCGCGGCTGCCCGCCCCCGAGTTGTGCCATCTCCGACTGCAAATCCGCCATACGCTGCTGCAGCTTCGCATTGAGCGCAAAGTTGTCCTCGGCGACCATGTCCCGGGCCTGGCGCAGGTGCCGGATCGCGGCTGGCAGGTTGCCGGACAGCGCAAAGTACTCGGCACGTGCCTGATGCACGCCGAGTATGTTGCCTGACAGACCGGCGGTTTCAGCCAGTTCAAACCAGACGTCCGGATCCTTGGCATGACGTGCTGCCTGTCGCTGCAGCACGGCTTCGGCCTGGAAGTGTCGGCCATCCTGGCTCAGTGCCTTGGCATAGACCAGTGACAGTGGTTTGTTGTCCGGATGGCGTCGAAGTTGCGCCTCGAGCAGATCGATGGCCTGGTCGGTTTTGCGCGCGGCCATCAGAATTTCTGCATGCGTGGCGGAATGCAGGATGGAGCCACGCCGACTCTCGAACAATGGGGTGCCTGTTTCCAGCGCCTCGTCATGCTGGCCGGCACGCGACAGGGCCAGGGCAAGGCCGTAAGTGGCGGCATTGGCGGCGATGCTGCTGTCGTCCGACGTGGCCAGGCCATGGCGCTCAACCTGATCCCGGAACTGCTGGACGGCAACGGCCGGCGAGTTGGCGTACTTGATTAGGACGCGCGCCCGCATCAGCTGATAGTCCTCGGAGTCTTCATAGTCACCACGGGACAGGTGTGCGGCGCGGTTCCTGGCATCGGTGATACGGCTCTCGGTTACCGGGTGCGACACCAGAAACTCCGGTGGCCGTTGTGTAAACCGGTGCGCCCGGTGCATCCGCTCAAACATGCTGGCCATGGCGTTGGGGTCCATGCCTGCTGAGGCCAGGGTGTTGATGCCGATACGGTCCGCTTCCTGCTCCCAGGCCCGGCTGTGGCGCATCTGACTCATATGTGCTGCTGCCTGGCTGCTGCTCAGCGCCGCCAGGCCGACATCAGCGCCGGTGGTGGCCGCCAGAGCGATGGAAGCGATCATGGCTGCGACCATCGGGATGGTCTGGCGCTGTTGCATTTCGACACTGCGGGCAAAGTGCCGCTGACTCAGGTGCGCGAGTTCGTGCGCCAGGACGCCGCTGAACTCATGTACGTTGTGCGCCGTCAGATACAGGCCGAGATTGACGCCGATTACATTGCCTGGCGCGGCAAAGGCGTTGATTTGCGGGCTGTCGATCATTACCAGCTGCAAGTCACGCTGACGCAGCTCGGAGTGCACGGCAATGTCGTACAGCAGATTCTCGGTGTAATACTTGATCAGTGGATCGTCGCTGGTCGGCAGCTGGGCGCGGACCTGGCGCAGTACCGTCTCACCAATCTGCTGCTCGACCTGCGATGTCACCGTGCCGGCGGCCGTGTCGCCGAGTTCCGGCAGGCCGGTGCTGCGGGTGTGCCCAAGGAGCGCAACGCAGCACAGCAGCAGGGCGGCGCCGGCCAGAATCGGCCACGATGGCTGGTGCCTAACAGCCGCGCTGTGAGTGCGGTACCCTGCCGTTGAACCATCGGGTGGCATAGACTGGTGGCCTGTCAAAGCTGCGACTCCTGGCTGTCCGTGTGAACAATGGACATTGGTCAGATCATACTTAAATGTGCCTGTTCCGGCACGAACCCTGTCCCTGAGCCCGGCTGAAGCCGGATCGGGTGCCAGGCATCCTTTTGCTGTGCAATCTTTATAGGGCTTAGGCAGCCAGCTTGGCCTAAGGTTCGGTACGGGGTCAGCTGTGCCATACTTTGCTCGAACCCGGCTTTGCTCGAACCCGGCCGGGTTATTCGGCATCCAATGAACCGCGGCAATACAGGAGTCGACATTGTCAGACGAAAAGCTGTCAGGCAAAGAAGTGCAGTTGCTTGATGCCCAGGGCCTGAACTGCCCCCTGCCGTTGCTCAAGGCGAAGCAGGCTCTGAACCGGATGCAAGCCGGCGAGCTGCTGCGTGTGCTGGCCACAGACCCGGGCTCTGTGCGTGACTTCGAGGTGTTCAGCCGGCAGAGCGGCCACGAGCTGGTTGAAGCCAGTGAGCGCGACGGTCGTTACTGCTACCTGCTGCGCAAAGCGGGCTGACGGGTCTCGGATATGCGGTTTCTCGAAATCATAGGCGGCTGGATCAATCGCCACTTTTCCCACGAGGAAGCCATCTATCTGGTGGTCTTCCTCGCTATCTGTTTCCTGCTGATCATGACCTTGGGCCGGGTGCTGGCACCGGTGCTGACCGGCCTGGTTCTGGCCTTCCTGCTGCAAGGACTGGTCAATGCGCTGAAGCGCCTCGGCATGGGACAGTCGCTGGCTGTCTATTTGACCTTCATATTATTTCTCGGTGCGGCAGCCGCCTTGACGGTATTCCTGTTGCCGCTGGTATGGCGTCAGCTGATCGCACTGGTCAATCTGCTCCCTCAGGTATTGGTCGAACTGCAGAACATCATTCGTGACCTGCCGGAGAGTTATCCCAGACTGGTCAGCGAGGAGCAGGCGGACGCCTGGTTGCAAGTGCTCGACAATGAGCTGCGAGGATTCAGCCGGACACTGTTGGAAGGGGTGTTGGGGCAGGTGCCTTCGCTGGTCGGCATGGCCATTTATCTGGTGCTGGTGCCGCTGTCGGTGTTCTTCTTCCTGAAAGACAGGGCTCTGCTGATGGGCATGCTGACGTCACTGTTGCCGACAGAGCGACCGCTGCTGGATCGGGTTGGCCTGGAAATGAACGATCAGCTGGCCAACTACGTCCGTGGCAAGTTTATCGAGATCGTCATTGTTGGTGCGGTCACCTATATCACCTTCGTCATTCTGGGGCTTAATTATGCAGCGCTGCTGGCGTTGCTGGTCGGGTTGTCGGTTCTGATTCCATTCATCGGTGCTGCAGTGGTAACCATTCCGGTTGCGATGGTTGGTTACCTGCAATGGGGCTGGTCGCCGGACTTCATCTACCTGATGCTGGCCTATCTGATCATCCAGGCGCTGGATGGCAACGTGCTGGTGCCGTTGCTGTTTTCCGAAGCGGTGGACCTGCATCCGGTCGCCATTATTGTGGCCGTGCTGGCCTTCGGTGGCCTGTGGGGGTTCTGGGGTGTCTTCTTCGCGATTCCACTGGCGACCCTGATCAAGGCGGTGTTCAATGCCTGGCCTCGGGAGAGTGAGGTGGCCGCCGTCCAGGCGGCGGCCGAAGCGCAGGCCCTGGCTGACGCCGAAGCGCGAGCGATCATGGAGATGGAGGCGCGTCCGGCGGAGGAGCTGCCGGAGACGGCCACCAAACGCTGATCTCACCATACAGGCTTTCTTGTGCCGCCGCGGGGGCGCCAGTAACATGGCGCGACCGCTGCGGGGGGCGCGTCCGGCCCATTCTGCGCGTATTCCGACTCGAATCAGGTTTTCAGGGGGCAACATGTTTTCCGGCAGTATCGTGGCACTGGTGACACCGATGACCAGATCCGGACATGTAGACTGGAAATCCCTTGATGAACTGGTGGACTGGCATGTGGCAGCCGGCACCCAAGGCATCGTGCCCGTCGGCACCACCGGTGAATCCCCGACGCTGGACATGGACGAGCACATGCGCGTTATCGAGTATGTGGTTCGTGCCGTCGGTGGTCGGATTCCGGTGCTCGCTGGTACCGGTGCCAACTCCACAGCAGAAGCCATAGAGTTGACCGATGCGGCCGCGCGTGCCGGTGCGGATGCCAGCCTGGTGGTGACGCCCTATTACAACAAGCCGACGCAGGAAGGTCTGTATCAGCATTATCGGGTGCTGGCCGAAGCCGTGAACCTGCCGATGATGCTGTACAACGTGCCGCCTCGGACCGCCTGCGATATGCAGCCGGAAACGGTGGCCAGACTGGCCGAGCTGCCGGGCATCGTTGGTATCAAGGAAGCCTGTGGTAATCCGGACCGGGTAACGGCGCTGCGCAACCTGTGCGGGGATGATTTCATCATATTGTCGGGAGAGGATGCGCAAACGCTGCGTATGATGGAGCAGGGTGCCACCGGCAACATTTCTGTGTCCGCCAATGTGGCTCCGGAGCTGATGGCTGAATTCTGCAATGCCTATCTGGGTGGCGACACAACCCGAGCGACTGAGCTGGATCGTCAGTTACAGCCGCTGCACAAAGTACTGTTTATTGAAACCAGCCCGACGCCGACCAAGTGGGCGTTACACAAGATGGGGCGGATTGGTCCGGGCATCCGGCTACCATTGTTGCCGCTCAGTGAGCAATTTCATGAAGACGTCACCAGTTGTCTGGTGTCGCTGGGAGTCCTGTAAATGCGAGCGAGTATTGACCATCTGCTCCTGCCGGCCATCAAGGGTGTAAGCCTTGGGGCGGTATTGCTGCTCAGTGGTTGCGGCTGGATGGGTGGTGATGACGGACTGATCGTGGATCGGACCGACGACTATTTGAAAGCCACCACGCGAGAGCCATTGCGGATACCGCCCGGGCTTTCCCGGGAAGCCATCGAACCTTTGCTGGTTGTGCCAGAGCTTTCAGCCGTTGTGGAGGCGGAGTTCTATCCACGCCAGGCGCCCCGTCCGACGGCGATGTTCGGCCCGCAGGATGCCGGTGGTGTTCGTATTCAGTTTCTGGGGGAAGACCACTGGCTGGTCGTGCCGCAGACACCGGCCGTGGTGTGGCCACAGGTGGTCGGTTATATGCTGACCATGGGCGTTGGTATTGCACATCAGGCACCAGGCGAGGGACGGCTGGTCTCGGACTGGATTGATCTGTCGGATGCTGAGGGAGATCCGCTGCGTGAGGCAATTCTTGAGGCTCGTGCCGAAGCCGGCATTACAGAGGGGCGGGATCGGCTGCGGGTTCGTCTTGAGCCTGGCTTGCGCCAGCGTTCGACTGAAGTGGTCGTCCGTCTTGAGAATGAAAGCCTGAATGAACTGGTGCCCACCGAACGCAGTCTGCCGGAACGGATCACCTCCGGTTCGCTGGAGCGGACGTTGTTGAACGAAATGGGCTCCTATGTGGCCGCAAATATGGATGAGGCCACCTATTCACTGGTGGCGCAGACCATCGGCGTTCAGACTCGCTCCTCGATCGAACGGGACAGCGACGGCGACCCTGTACTGCGTTTGGATCTGGCCTACGATCGGGCATGGGCGACGTTGCGTCAGGCACTGGAAGAAGCTGAGATCAATATTCAGGATATGGATCGCTCCGAGGGCGTCTTTTATCTGGCGCTCCGGGACAGCGACCTGACCGGTGGAGATGACCGCTGGTTCCTGCGTCGCTGGCTGCGCCCGGAAGGCGCCCGGGAAGTCGAGCTTCGCATTCGCGAGGCTGCTACGGGTTACGAGGTGTATATCGACAAGACCAGCGGCGAGGGCATTGCCCGGGATACACGCCACAACTTCCTGACCAAACTGCGGGAGCACGCCACCTGATTCGGCCCGGGTCGCAGACTGATTTATTCGACCACTCTGCAGGTCGTTCTGCGGCGCTGCCGGAGTTTGGGTTTGCATCACTGGGCAGCGGCAGTCGCGGTAATGGCACCTTGGTGGCTTTCGGCAGCACGCGGCTTCTGATCGACTGTGGCTTTACCCTGAAGCAGACGGTGCTGCGGCTCAATCGGCTTGGCCTGGAGCCGGATGCCTTGAGCGCCATACTGGTGACGCACGAGCATTCTGATCACATCAATGGTGTGGCCGTCCTGGCCCGCCGCTTTAATCTACCGGTGTACATGACGCGTGGTACTCAGGACGGTATTCGCGGTGACTGGGGTGGTGTGGAGGTGCGGCCGCTGCCGGCGGGCGCTGCGTTTCAGGTGGGAAGTGTGCAGGTCACGTCCGTACCTGTGCCACATGATGCGCGTGAACCGGTTCAGTACGTTGCCCAGGCGCGCGGATGTCGAATCGGGGTCCTGACCGACACCGGCCACGTGCCGGCCTCGGTGCTCGCGGCCTATCAGAACTGTCAGGGACTGCTGGTTGAGTCCAATCATGATCCGGACATGCTGCGCAGCGGACCTTATCCCGCTTATCTGCAGCGCCGCGTTGGCGGCGATCGCGGTCATCTGAACAACGAACAGGCATTGTCATTTATTGAAAAGGTGGCGATACCCGCCGGCAGTCGGGTTCTGGTTGGCCATATCAGCGACAAGAACAACTGTCCGGACTTGCTGCATCGGTTGTTGCAGCCCCTTGAATCGCGCTTGCCGCTGCTTGGGCTGGCCACACAGACGCATGGCAGCCCCTGGGTCAGTCTGTCCTGAGTACGATCTTGCCGAAGTGGCGATTCTCGGCCATGTAGTCGAGTGCAGCCACGGCATCCTGCAACGGAAACTCGCGATCAACCGGAAGGTGCAACTCACCTGCGGCGAGTGCCGGCCACAGGTCTTCGCGCATGCGACGGGTGATCTCTCTGACTTCGTATCGATTGCGGGTTCGGAAAGTTACGCCGATATAGGACAGCCGCTTCAGCGCGTGCAGGTCGAAGTTGAAGTCTGCACTGTTGCCGCCCAGCCGGCCCACATTGACGATGCGGCCGCGAATGGCTGCCGCATGCATGCTGGCATTGATCAACGGGCCGGAGACCTGATCAATGATCAGATCGACACCCTTGCCGTCGGTGGCCTGTCGAATCTGCGCAACCCAGTCAGGGTCACTGCTGTCCAGTGCCAGTTCGGCACCAAATTCGCCGAGCCGGGCTCGTCGCACCTCATTGGTGGATGTTCCGGCAACCAGGCTGGCGCCCAGCAGGCGGGCAATCTGCAAGCCCATCAGGCCGACGCCGGAGCTGGCGCCCTGGATAAGGACACTGTCGCCAGCCTCAAGGCCACCATTGGTGACCAGGGCGTCGTGCATGGTTTGTAACGCGATGGGTAGGGTGGCTGCCTGAGTCAGTGCCAGGCTGTCTGTGGGCAGCGGCAGCACGCGGCCCCAGTCTGCGACCGCATATTCTGCGAAGGCGCCGGCGCCGGAACCCATCACCGCCTGGCCAGGCGTCAGGCCCTGAACGTCTGCGCCGACTTCGTCAATTTCCCCGGCCCACTCGACACCCAGGACGTTGCCCACGCCGCCGGCACCGCCATGCTTGTGGCCCTGGGCCATGGTCAGATCAATTCGGTTCAATGCGCAGGCGCGAACCCGTACCCGGACCTCTGCCGGCCCCAACTCAGGAATGGGTACGTCGCGTATTGCCGGCCCATGCTCGGTAACCACCAGTGCTCTCATATCCGCTTCCTCCATGACTCTGATATTTCAGTGTACACAGAGGTGACGGCACAGTGGCCTCAGGGTCGGTAGTGCAGTGTCAGACTGAGGTGCCGGCCGGGACCACTCAGGGCCTGTATGGACGGATCCTGGGCATCGCGATAACGGACACTGGCCCAGCGGTAATGGCCTTTGTCGAA
>SKXG01000139.1 GCA_007128525.1 Pseudomonadales bacterium
CAGTCCAATCTGACCCGCAACATCCATCACCCGTACCACAGACTGATGGCTGGCATTGATATCAGCCGTAATGATCAGGCGCCTGCTCAGGTCCCCTTCCAACGCCTCTTCGATGGCGCGTCGCAACGTCGCCGGTTGGGTATTGACGAGCATCCGGTCATTGACGGCGTATTGCCCGTCGGCTGAGACCACCACTTCGACCGGCTGGTCTTCACGCTGTTGCGGTGCGCCAGTAGCCTCAGGCAGGTCAACCTGCAACTCAGTCTCCCGAACAAAGGTCGTCGAGACCATAAAGAAGATCAGCAGCAGGAACACGACGTCGATCAGTGGCGTCAGTTCTATGCTGGCATCAGAACGGGCGCGGCGCCGAAACTTCATAGCCGCGGATCTATGTCGCGGTCACCGTGCATGATCTCGACCAGCTTGCTGGATTCCTGCTCCATCACAACCACCAGATCATCGACCCGGCGCAGAAAGTAGCGATGGAACATCAGTGCCGGTATGGCCACGCCAAGGCCGGCGGCAGTCGTGATCAGCGCCTGTGAAATACCACCGGCAAGCAGAGCCGGGTTCCCGACGCCTTCCGACATGAGCTGGGTAAAGACCTTGATCATGCCGACCACCGTACCCAGCAGCCCGAGCAACGGGCTGATCGACGCAATGGTGCCCAGCGGCGTCAGATAGCGCTCGAGTTCGTGCATGACGGCATCGGCGGCCTCTTCCATGGCCTCTTTCATGATCTCGCGGCCGCGGCGGGCATTGCTCAACCCAGCGGCGAAGATCTCTCCCAACGGACTGCTGGCACGAATATCGCGCAGCCGGTTGGCATCGAGTTGCGAGTGCTTGAGCGCATCCCAGGTGTCCGTCAACAGGTGCTGCGGGGCCACTCGACTGAGCTGCAGCGTCCAAAATCGCTCTATACAGATGGCGGCAGCGGCTACCGAGCACAGCAATATGGGCAGCATCAACCAGCCGCCGGCCTGAACCAGTTCCAGCACTGTCTTAAGCTCTCTTCGTTAAGGACTGAAATTCAAGCGGAATTGTACTGATCCCGCCCCACCTGAGCAGGGGCAGGATAGCACTGTAGACCATTCAATGGGGAATCCCGGATTGGGTCAGTTGGCAAGGCCCGACTGGCCGCCAATCTGCTGCTCACCTGCCAGATAGCGCTGGAAGCAGAAGTTAGTGGCTTCCACGTAGCCCTGCACGGACCCGCAGTCGAAGCGCTGCCCCTTGAACTTATAGGCAATGACGCAGCCATCTTGCGCCTGCTGCAACAGCGCGTCGGTAATCTGAATCTCGCCATTCTTGCCGGGCGCCGTGTGCTCGAGCACCTCGAAAATGTCCGGCGTCAGGATATAGCGGCCAATGATCGCCAGATTGCTTGGCGCATCGCCCGGGGCGGGCTTTTCCACCATGTCGGTGACGCGAAACAGGCTATCGCTCAAGGCCTCGCCGGCGATAACGCCATACTTGTGCGTTTCATCCTCAGGCACCTCTTCAACGGCGACAATACTGCATCGAAACTGCTTGAACAGCTTGACCATCTGATCGAGCACACCGCTGCCTTCGCCGAAACAAAGGTCGTCGGCCAACACCACACCGAAAGGCTCGTCACCAATGACCGTTCTCCCCGTCAGGATTGCGTGGCCCAGGCCACGCATCTGAATCTGCCGTGTATAAGAGAAAGTGCACGTATTGATCACTTCCCGAATGCCTTCCAGCATCTTCTCCTTGCCTGTACCTTGGATCTGATGCTCAAGCTCGTAGCTGACGTCAAAGTGATCTTCAATCGCGCGTTTGCCGCGACCGGTGACAAAGGCGATGTCGGTGAGGCCTGCCTGCATGGCTTCTTCGACACCGTACTGCACCAACGGCTTGTCCAGTACAGGCAGAATTTCTTTCGGCATGGCCTTGGTGGCCGGCAGGAACCGGGTGCCATATCCGGCTACTGGAAACAGGCACTTCTTGATCATGGCAAATCCTGTACGCAATCAATCAATGACGGCCGCACCTGCGGTGAACAGGCGCGAATGTACAGACGATACTAGAGAGCCGGTCAAGGTCCGACAAGGGCAACCATCACATTGCAGGCAGCATCAGTGTGACGGCGTTGACCTTGGTGGCGCAACAGCATGCTGCGTACCGGCATGCCGCGGACAGCCCTGGTGCGTAGTTGGCAGAGCTGCGCCGAGCATTGCCTTCAAATGCCGGCAAATGCGCTGCCCGATTTGGGTCTGCGCCTGTGACCCTTCCGGCAGACGCCACATCTCGCGGGACAGCCGTCTGGCTGCCCGCAAGTGATGATCTGAACCGGAATCGGCCACTCGCTGAATGCGTTGTCGGGGCTCGGGCCGGGAAAGAACAGGCAAAGCCTCAGACGGAAACAGATCCTGTGTCTGATCTGCAATGTGCCGGCCTGACCGCATTCTCGCTCTGTTCATCGGACACCTCTTTTCCGGCACCAGAAGCAGTGGCCTCCGCCACCAGAAGCAGTGGCCCTGCTCTGGCCAATACTGTAAGTATATACAGTATTGGCCTGCCATTCAAGCTCAGACCGCCACCGGCGCCCTGGCTTCGAATCGCAGCCGATCGCCTTCGGCATCGACGACGACGGTGTCACCGGGACTGAACCTGCCGCCAAGCAATTCCTGCGCGAGCGGGTTCTCGATGGAGCGCTGTATGGCACGCTTCAGCGGCCGGGCGCCGTAAACCGGGTCATACCCCTGCTCGACCAGCAGTGCCATTGCCGCGTCCGAGACTTCCAGCGCCAGATCTCGCTCAGCCAGGCGGCGGCGCAAATGCTCCAGCTGAATATCGGCAATGGCCCACATCTGATCCTTGGCCAGGGGCTCGAAGACGACCACATCGTCAACCCGATTGATGAACTCCGGCCGGAAGTGCTGACCGACCACGCCCATAACCGTGTCCTTGATGCGATCCGACTGGCCCGCCTGCGTCAGATTCTGAATGGCTTCCGACCCCAGATTCGATGTCATCACCAGGACGGTGTTGCGGAAATCCACGGTACGACCATGACCATCGGTGAGCCGGCCGTCGTCGAGTACCTGCAACAGCACGTTGAACACATCAGGATGCGCCTTCTCAATCTCATCAAGCAGGATCAGTGAGTAAGGCCGGCGTCGCACTTTCTCAGTCAAATAACCACCTTCCTCATAACCCACATAGCCGGGGGGCGCACCGATCAGCCGAGCCACCGAGTGTTTTTCCATGAACTCGGACATGTCGACACGAACCATGGCCGTCTCACTGTCAAACAGCACTTCAGCCAGCGCTTTGCACAGCTCGGTCTTGCCGACACCGGTCGGGCCCAGGAACATGAAGGAACCGTTGGGACGGTTTGGATCGGACAGTCCGGCACGCGACCGACGCACCGCATCAGCAACAGCCTTCACGGCTTCCTCTTGACCCACAACCCGGTGATGCAGCTCATCCTCAAGCCGCAGCAGCTTGTCACGCTCACCTTCAAGCAGCTTTGAGACAGGAATGCCCATCCACTTGGAAACGACCTCCGCGACTTCCTCTTCACCGACACTGCTGCGTACCAGCGTTCGCTTCTCGCTCTCACCGGCACCGTCCTGCGCCTGCGCCAGTTGTTTCTCCAACTCCGGAATCCGGCCGTACTGCAACTCGCTCATTCGCGTCAGATCACCGGCCCGCCGTGCCGCCTCAAAGTCCAGGCGGGCTGCATCCAGCGCCTCTTTGATTTGCTGGGCACCCTGGGCCATTGCCTTTTCCGCCTTCCAGATCTCTTCCAGATCAGCATATTGCCGTTCCAGATCATCGACGGTTTCCTGCAGGGCCGCCAACCGCTTGCGGGACGCCTCGTCACTCTCCTTCTTCAGCGCCTCCATCTCGATCTTGTGCTGAATCAGGCGACGCTCAAGACGGTCCATTTCCTCCGGCTTGGAGTCCATTTCCATGCGAATACGACTGGCCGCTTCATCTACCAGGTCAATGGCTTTATCCGGCAGCTGGCGATCACTGATGTATCGATGCGACAGGCGCACCGCAGCAACGATGGCCGGATCCGTAATATCCACACCATGGTGGATCTCGTAACGCTCCTTCAGGCCACGCATAATCGCGACTGTGTCTTCGACACTCGGTTCATCGACCAGAACTTTCTGGAATCGCCGTTCCAACGCCGCATCCTTCTCGATGTGCTGGCGGTACTCATCCAGTGTGGTTGCGCCCACACAATGCAACTCGCCACGGGCAAGAGCAGGCTTGAGCATGTTGCCGGCATCCATCGAGCCTTCCGCCTTGCCGGCGCCGACCATCGTGTGAATCTCGTCAATGAACAGGATGACATTACCTTCCTGCTTGCCGAGTTCATTGAGCACGGCTTTCAGCCGTTCCTCAAAGTCACCACGAAACTTGGCGCCGGCTATCAGCGAACCCATATCAAGCGACAGAATGCGTTTGTTCTTCAGGCCCTCCGGCACCTCGCCATTGATAATGCGTTGCGCCAGACCCTCGACGATGGCCGTCTTGCCGACACCGGGTTCACCAATCAATACCGGGTTGTTCTTGGTGCGCCGCTGCAACACCTGTACGGTCCGGCGAATTTCGTCATCGCGGCCAATAACAGGATCGAGTTTGCCTTCCTCGGCTCGGGCCGTCAGGTCGATGGTGTATTTGTCCAGCGCCTGCCGGTTGTCTTCCGCATTTGGGTCGCTCACCGCTTCTCCCTGCCTCAGTTGATCAATGATCGGCGCCAGCCGGTCACGTGTTGCACCGTGCTGACGTAACAGCTGGCCCAGCTCGCCGCTGTCTTCGGAAGCTGCCAACAGCACCAGTTCGCTGCTGATGTACTGGTCGCCGCGCTGCTGCGCCGCCCGGTCGGCCAGATTGAGGACGCGCGCAAACTCCGGCGCCAGTTGCACTTCGCCGGTGGGTTTGCTGATCCTCGGCAGTCTGTCGAGCGCCTGATCCAGCGCCAGGGCGAGCGCGCGCAGGTCGACACCCGCCTGACTGAGCAGCTGTGGCACGGTGCTCTGCTGTTCCTGCAGCAGCACAGCCAGCAGGTGCAGGCCTTGTACATAGTTGTGGTCCCGGCCCAGCGCCATTGACTGCGCATCGGCCAAAGCGCCTTGTAGATGGCTGGTCAATCTGTCCATCCGCATCTGTATTCTCCGCAAAATCTCTTCTCTGCCAGTCTTAATGCGGCTTGCCGGACAAATTTCAAGCGCCAGCATGCAAACGCGCACTAAGGAGTCTCCACAGGTCTTGCCGCAGACTGGTTCACAAGCTGGTCAGATAACACTGGTCTGTGGTCGATGACAGGCGTAGATTCGGGCGATTATGTCCAATCCGTCTACACAAGCCGTACCACTGACCCTGCTGGCCGAAAACCGGGCCCAGGGACGCATACAGCTGCCTTTCGAAGTTGAGCTGTCGCATCCATCCATCGGTCGCATCAGAAGCGTTGTCCGGGACATTTCGGAAGGCGGGCTTTTTGTCCGCTGCCAGGCGCCTGCCCTGCGGGAAGGCGCTCGTATCAAACTGACGGTGTTGAACAGCACACTGATCGAGCACATGCAGAGCCCAACCCTGGACATGCAAGTGCTGCGGATTGATGCCGACGGCACGGCGCTGAAGTTTGCCAGCAGCGTCGCCGCGCATCTGTGGCAGAGCGTGCGGCGCCTGCGCGACGAGCTGTCACTGGGACGTGACTACTTCCAGGTCTTCCAGGGTGCCGTGATCACCAATAGCCTCGGCCGCCTGCTGCTGTTGCAGCAGAATGGGCGTTGGCTGTTTCCGGGATGCTTCCTGATTGCCGGTCAGGACTGGCAAAGCGCATTGACAGAACACCTGAACGACAACTTGGCGCTCGACGGCCTGACGTATGTCAGTACGCTCTGGGTGGACAGCGCACCCGATGTCAGTGCACCCGAGAACGCCACTCTGACCCTGTTTCACCACTTCCAGACGTCGGCAACCCGCACCCGGATTGCTTCCGATGCTCGCTACAAGCACGCCAAGTGGGTCGGCCGGCAGCTGGAGCTCAACGAACTGACCTTTTCCAACGAGCGTCTGCGGGACCTGGCCCGCAAGGTCCTGGGACAGCTCGAATCCTGACCAGCGCAATGCGATCATCGGCAAACGGATTCAAGGACTGCGCTCTAAGGACGGGTCTGCATCGTGGTCGACGCAACTTTTGACGAAGAACGCCAGCTGGCACGCATTCTGTTGCAGCCCAATCGTTCCTGGACCTGGCGCAAAAACCTCTACCTGCTCGCAAGCCTGCTGGGCATATTCGGCGTAATCGGGCTGCTTATGCTGGCGCGCGGTCTGTGGCCGATTCTGCCGCTGACCCTGGTCCAGCTGGTGCTGATCACAGCAGCCTTCTATATCTGTGTGCGTCGCGCCTACCGACAGGAGGTCATCGTCTTGAGCCCGGACCAGGTTCGCGTTGAGCAGGGCCACAGGCGGGTCGAAAAGCGTCACGAGTTCAACCGCTTCTACACCCGCGTTGAGGTTGTACGGCCGCGCCACAATTGGCGTGATTGGCGCATCTCACTTCGTGCGCAGGACGCCAGTGTCGAGGTGGGCAGCTTTCTGAACCAGGAAGAAAAAGAGAAGCTGGTCAAGGTGCTCCGGGACATTATTGACCGCCTGAATACCGCCCGACCGACAGCGGCCTGCTAGGGTACCCCAGCGGCCCACCATGTATAGGCCTGATCGCGCCAGCGCAGCAGTTGATCCGGCCGATCGGACGACCAGATCAACGCGCCTTCCCGTGACGTCTTTGCATAGGCCATACCCAGCGCCCGGTAGCGCGCCAATACATCCGGATGCGGATGCCCGAAGCGGTTGTCGCGCCCACTACTGATCAAAATCCAGGACGGATCAACAGCGCGCAGAAACGGCTGCGATGAGGATGACCGGCTGCCGTGATGCGGCGCAACCAGCACATCGACTTGTGGCAGTTGCCCGCTCCGCACCAGGATTTGCTCGGCACGGCGTTCAATGTCACCAGGTAACAACGCGGCTCCAGACCGTCCACGGATGTACAGCACACAGGATCCGTCATTGGCTGACAGCAGCTGACTGTCAGGGGGAAAAAGCACTTCGAACTGCACCCCGTGCCACTGCCAACGCTGTCCGGCGCGGCAATACTGGACTTCGGGTAAGCCCCGAAACCCGCCGCCGCCTGACCAATGCCGCACCCAAAGCTGCGACTTCAGCGCGCCCGCTCCGCCGGCATGGTCCTGGTGGTTGTGACTGATCAGCAAGCGGTCCAGCGCCCGGTAACCGCGGCGCCGGAGTACCGGCAGCACGACGGACGCGCCGGCGTCGAATCCTCCGCGGGACGCCGGTCCGGCATCGAACAACAACTGATGACGCCTGGTCTCAACCAGCACCGCGAGCCCCTGCCCGACGTCCAGCACGGTCATGCGAAACTCACCTGGGGGCGGCCGGTCCGGGCGCGGTGTCAGCGCGCAGGCCAGCATCACCGCAGCC
>SKXG01000100.1 GCA_007128525.1 Pseudomonadales bacterium
CCAAGCAGCCCCAGCCGAATGCCCTGAATGGAACTCCCCAGCCCCTGATCCAGCGTGCGCTTGTGCCCGGTCTCGATCAGCGGCAAACCCACCCGGCGTCGTGCTATCAGCAGCTGCGTCAGTGCAAAATCAGCCGCTTCGTCGGCGCCGGCATCGCCGGTGTCCACCAGCTCGATGCCCCGTGCCGCCAGGAACTCGCGCGGGCCATGCCAGCGGCCAAAGTGCGCCACCAGCTTCAGGCTCGGGAGGTTGTCGAGCAGGGCTTCGTCGATCTCATCGAGGAAAGTGCTGCACAGAATGCTGACGTCCTGATTGAAGGTGCGAAAGAATGGATCTTTCAGATCGGCGCCTGGCATCAGCAGGCGCGTTTCGCACAGCGCGTTCAGGGTTTCATGGTCGGGTTGCGGCCACTGCCGCATCAGCATGATGACTTCTCGCATGGTTTTGCTCTCTCAGTTTGAAAATCATGTTTCGGCTGCGCGCGCTTCCACGGGTGCGCTGCGATAGGCGCCGATCAAAAGGCTCGGCAGCAGCGTCAGGTTGGCGAGCAGTGCCAGGCCCATGGCCATGGCGGCGAAAATGCCGAAGTAGATGGTCGGCACGAAATTCGAGAACACCAGCAGCGAGAACCCGGCGATGATGGTGACGCTGGTGAAGTACATGGCGCGGCCGATGGTCTGGTGGCCCTTGCGCACGGCGTCGCGGGCATCCTGGCGCTGCTCGTATTCCTCACGGAAGCGGTGCAGGTAGTGGATGGCGTTGTCGACGCCGATGCCGATGCTGATGGCGGCCACGGTGATGGTCATCATGTCGAGGGAGATGCCGGCGTAACCCATGATGCCAATCACCAGAGCCGCGGCGAGCAGGTTGGGCAGCAGGCCGAGTACCGCCAGCTTCAGTGAGCGCAGCAGTATCCAGAACATGGCCAGCGTGGCGAGCACCACATAGATCAGGGTGTTGGCCTGCGATGAGAACAGCTGCTGCAGGGTGTCGTTGAACAGCACCAGCATGCCGGTCACTTGTATGCGGTCGGCGTCGAGGTTTATTTGGTTGGTGGCGTGCTCGTGGATGCCGCGGATGAAGGCGTCGCGGTCGATGATCGGGCCGCTCTCCTGGATGCGGCCGCTGATGCGCAGCTCGCCGTGATAGGGCGCGGCATAGGGGTTGATCAGCTCGCGGCGGAACTCATCCGGCATGGCTTCCAGTATCAGGGCCAGCTGCAGTCCGTCGAGGGCGCGGCCATCGTTGAAGCCGCGGCCGACGGCTTCGAGGTTGGCCAGTGACAGCACATGGCCAACTTGAGGCTGCTCGTGCAGGTAGTCCTGAATCTGATTCAGCAGGCTGATCTTGTCCGGGGTGAACCAGTAGCGCTCGGGGAACGGGTCTTCGTCACCGGAGCCGGCGAAGAAGAAGTCGTCGTCTTCATCGAGCGCTTCCTCTTCATAGGGGGCGAAGCTGACGATCACATCGAAGGGCACGGTGCCGCCGAGGTTCTGGTCGATGTAGATCATGCCCTGGCGGATCTCGCTGTCGGCCTTGAAGTAGTCGATAAAGCGGTTGTCGAGGTTCAGCTGGGCGAGGCCGCCGGCAGCGACCACGACCAGCACGGCGCCGAGGCCGAGCAGGGGTCGGTGATGGTTGCGGGCCAGGCGGCTCAGGGCTTCGGTAAAGCCCAGGTTGCGGTGGAGGCTGGCCGGTGTTCGTCCCGGGCCCATCAGCAGGAGCAGGGCGGGGAAGTAGCTGTACACCACGAAAAAGGCAACGGCGACGCCGACGAACATCATCCAGCCGAAGTCGACCACTGGCACGATGCCGCTGCTGACCAGCGAGCCGAAAGCCACCATGGTGGTCAGCGCGGTGTACAGACAGGGCGCGAATTTTGAGTCCATGGTGTCGATGACGCGCTGGCGGTGATCGCCTTCGGGGTCATTGGCCTGCAGTTCGCGATAGCGCACGATCAGGTGGATCGTGAACGAAATACAGATGATCGCGAGCAGCGCGATAAAGTTGGACGACACCACAGTGACGGGCTGATTGAGCCAGCCGAGCCCGCCGATAACCAGGCTGATGCTGACCGCGGCCGTGGTCACCGGCAGCACCACCCAGCGCAGCTGCCGGAAGAATATCGACAGCATGAGCAGCACCATCAGGGCGACGCCAGTGCCGAAGATAACCACATCATTGCGCACGAACTCGATCATGTCGGCGGCGATCATCGGCACGCCGCCAAGATGGAGTTCGGCCTCGTCACTGTACTCGGCGCGGATCTGACGGATCTCGCGGATCATGGCGTCGCGCTTGGCCAGCCAGGGGCCGCGCGCCTGGCTGTAGGCGTTTTCGACCCGGCGCAGCTCGGCGCGCTCATCGCTGGACAGATCATCGCGGGCACGCAGTTCGGCACGCCGGTCGTACAGCGCTTCGATCTCGGGATCGTCGGCCAGATCGATACGCAGCGCTGTGGTGGTGCCGTCACGGGACACCAGCAGGTCGGCAAACACCGGGCTGCTGGTCAGTTCGCGTGCGGCCTGATCCAGATCGGCGTCGTCGTCGCGCAATGTGCGCAGTTCGTTGGTGATCTCACCGAAGGAAAGGTCGGGATGATCGAGCAGTGGTGCATCGAGGATGCTGAACACCGAGCCGACGCCGTCCACGTCGGCAAGGCGTGCCTGGAGTTCGCCGATCCGCGCCATCGACGCGCGCGAGAACAGGGCATCGCGCCGGGCCTCGGCATTGGCCTGCTCGCCGACGAGCGGCCGATAGGTCAGAATCAGGAATTCATCGCCGCCAAAGCGCTGGCTGATTTCGCGATAATAGGCGAGTGCCGGATCGCCCTCGACCACCAGGGTGTCTGAGGAGGCATCGAAGCTGAAGCGCGGCCAGCCAGCCAGCGCAGCGATGAGCAGCACGAAGATCAGCGCCAGCAGCACGCTCGGATAGGCGTACAGACGCTGGAACAGGCGGTTACTGGTGTCCAAGAGCGACCCCTGAGCGTTCAAAGTCCTGCATTGTAAAGGAGATGCCCAGCCGAATGCTGTTGATCGACCACCCGGCACCTGTGATTCTGCGCCGCCTGCTGCGCGTGCGGCTGATGTTGATGCTGAGCTTCCTGCTGCTGCTGTGGCCTGCGCACTGGTTTCTGGCCCAGGCCCTGCCGCTGATACCGCTGACAGCGGTGGTGGTGGCGCTGCTGGCAGTCAGCGCGCTGACCTGGATGCGGCTGCGCTGGCTGGCCTGGCCGGTACGGGAGCTGGAGATCGGTCTGCAGCTGGTGGTCGACATGCTCGGCATCACGGCGATTCTGTACTTCACCGGTGGCTGGACCAACCCGTTGGTGTCGATATTTCTGGTGCCGATTGCGGTTGCCGTGGTGACCCTGCCGGCCGCCATGGTCTGGTGCATCAGCGCGCTGGCGCTGATCTGCTATACGCTGCTGACGGTGTTTCACCTGCCGTTTGAATCCTTTGTGCCGCAGGCCGCGGCAGATCTCGGCGCACAGCACGACCACCACCTGATGCATCAGGCCGCGGGTCAGGGCTTTTCGCTGCATCTGTTCGGGATGTGGCTGACCTTTGTGCTCAGTGCCGGTTTGATCACCTATTTTGGCGTCACGCTGGCCGCCACACTGCGGGCGCGGGTGCAGGCGATGGCCCGGCTCCGCGAAGAAAACCTGCGTAATGAGCAGATCATGGGCGTGGCGACCCTGGCCGCCGGCACGGCACATGAGCTGGGCACGCCGCTGTCGAATATCGCGCTGATCAGCAATGAGCTGCGCGCGCAGGCTCGTCCAGAGCAGCGCGAGGATCTCGATCTGCTGCACCAGCAGGTGGCAACCTGTCGTGAAATTCTGGGCCGGCTCCGCGCTGCGGCGAGCACCGGTGCAGGCGAGGCAGCGCCGGTGCATCAGAGTGTCGCGGCCTTCATTGCAGATCTTCAGGGGCGCTGGGAAGTGCTGCGTCCGCGTGCCGTGACCGGCTTTCAGGTGCAATCCAACCCGCCGGGGCCAACGATTCGGGCAGAACCGACGCTGACCCAGGCACTGCTGAACCTGCTCAACAATGCCGCTGATGCCTCACCGGGTCAGGTCGATGTCGAGGTGCACTGGGATGACGCACAGTTGCTGGTCGACATTCGTGACCGAGGGCCGGGGTTTTCGGCGCAGGCGCTGGCGCGGGTGACCGATCCGGTCGTCGACGCTGGGCAGGGCGGCATGGGTATCGGGCTGATTCTGGCCAACGCGACCATCGAGCGCTTTGGTGGCCGGGTTCAGGTGGCGAATCGCGCAGACGGCGGCGCCTGGGTCCGGGTGCAGCTGCCGCTCGGTCCAATCCAGGCGGTGCCATCATGACGAGTATTCCGAACGCAAACGCCAGCCTGCTGATCGTCGATGATGATCCGGTGTTCCGGCAACTGATGGGACGCGCTATGGGCAGGTTCGGCTATCAGGTGCAAAGCGCGGCCGACGTGCCCGAAGCGCTTGCGTTGCTGGCCGATCAGCCGGACCCGGACGTTGCCCTGATCGATCTGAAGATGCCGGGCCCGTCTGGGCTGGCGTTGGTGGAAGCGCTGCATCAGCGCAGTCCGGCGACACGCATTCTGGTGCTGACCGGCTATGCCAGCATTGCGACGGCTGTGGAGGCGGTAAAGCTGGGTGCAATCAACTATCTGGCCAAGCCGGTCACGGCCGAAGAGGTGCAGGCGGCGCTGCAACGCACGGAGCCGGACAGCTCCGTGGATGTGCAGGCCGACCGCCTGTCTGTTGAGCGCCTGACCTGGGAGCACATTCAGCGCGTGCTGGCCGAGCATGATGGCAACATCTCGGCGACGGCCCGGGCACTGAACATGCACCGCCGCACATTGCAGCGCCGCCTGGCCAAGCGCGCGCCGGGCCGTTAGGGCACGCCGCGGCCGCCACCGCCACCCGGGTCGCCGGGCGACATGCGTATGTCCATGCTGTCGGGTTCAACGTAAAAGAACTCGTAGGCGCGCATCGCGGTCGGCGTGCTGTCGACAAATCCGGGGATGAAGGTGGCGCGCTCCATGGCGCGGGTGGCTTCATTGCGGACACGCCGCGGACCAAAGTTCTGTGTTTCCACCACAACGTTGGAGACTTGACCGTTCTCGTCCACATCCATGCCGACATTGAGCATGATGCCGGCGCGATTGACGCGTACCCGGGTGGTGTCGGCACGGCGTGGATACCAGCCGCGTGACGGGACCACTTCCTGTGGCTCGATGTAGGCCAGGCCATAGGTGCCGGCGTGATAGCCCTTGTTCGGTATGGCGGCGACGGCGCAGGTATCACCTTCATTGATAAAGGCCAAACGGAAGGATTTGTACACGCTGATCGGCTCGCCGTCAGCGGTGGCCGGGGCGAAGACGGACTCGGACAGGGCCGTCATGGCGGCCCGCTGATAGTTGCTCTGTCCACCGTCGGCAAAGCAGTATTGATGGCGCGGGGCACCGTTGGACTGTATCTGCGCCTGACAGAACACCATGACGATGCCGTCATCGACGCGGGCATCAGCCGGACAGCGCACGACCTGATCGATGCTGTTGTCCGCGTCGCCGAACAGGGCGGGCCGTAGCTCCGGGGCATCGCTGTGCGCCAAAGGGCTGGCGATCAGCAAGGCCAGCCAGACCGCTGGGCCTATGGGATTGAATGCGCGCATGTGTTCCTCCTGCGAGCTGAGGGCGTATGGGCCCGGACTGGTTTCCGCATTGCTGTCTTCCGGCAGTATCATCACCGGACGCTCAATCCCCTGGAGGGAACATACCATGAATTCAAACACGCAAACACAACCAGCGCCCGGCCTCACAGACTGGATGCAGGAGCACTTGAAGCTGTATCTCGACAGCGGTGGCCGCGAGGGCCACATCTGGCGCGGTGTGCCGACACTGCTGCTGACCACAATGGGCCGCAAGTCCGGCAAACCGATGACCCTGCCGTTGATTTATGGCGAGTGTGACGACGGCTTTGTGGTGGTGGCCTCGAAGGGCGGGGCGCCCGGACATCCGGCCTGGTATCTGAACCTGCGGGATCAGCCAGAGGTCGAGGTGCAGGTCGGGACGGACAAATTCACGGCGCATGCTCGAACCGCCGGCGCCGGGGAGAAGCCGGAACTCTGGCGGCGCATGGTGACCATCTGGCCGGATTACGACAAGTACCAGCAGAGCACCAGCCGAGACATCCCAGTGGTCATTCTCGAGCGGCAATAATCGAGGTTGGTATTGGACGCAGATCAACTTTGGCGTATCCAGGGCGAGGAAGTCACCAGCGACACCGTCGGCAGCACACTCAGGATTCAGGTCGACGGCCAAACCTGTTACTTGAAACGCTATCGCCGTGCTGGTCGCCGCTGGTGGCGCGGGATCGCGCCCAGTCGAGCGGCGGCCGAGCGCCGCAATATGCAGCGCCTGGCGGACATAGGCGTGCCGGTGCCTGCGGTGCTGGCCTGGCATCAGTGGCGCCGTTTTGGGGTCTTCCGCGGTGCCGTACTGCTGCTCGAAGCGGTGCCGGATGCCCGTGATCTGGCGGCCATGGCCGCAGCGCGGGATCCGCGCCTGGCGGATCCAGTCTGGCGCCGGCGGATGTCGGTGCAGTTGGCGGAGATTGTGGCGCGCATGCACCAGGCGCGCTTCATTCACAACGACCTGAAGTGGCGCAACGTACTGGTCAGTGGTGATGACCGTCTGGTGCTGATCGATGTACCTGCCGGTGGCTGGCGCCGCGGCATCCGGCTGCGCTGGGGCCGCGACAAGGACTTGGCCACGCTCGACGTACTTAGTGCTCAAAACCTGTCGCGGACAGACCGCTTGCGGCTCTATCTGGCATACCGGGGGCTCAAAAAACTTGATGCCGCGGGGCGCCGGCAGATCCGCCGCGTGCTGCGCTACCTGTCGGCTGGCACACCGGTGCGCCGGCGACGGCGGGCGGTGCGGGCCCAGATGCGGGCTAAGGTGCGGGCTAAGGCGCAGGCACAGGCGCAGGCACAGGTCCAGGCCAATTCGCAGGCCGAGACCCAGAGCCAGGCCCAGGCTCAGGCTCAGGCGCAGGCCAAGCCCGAACGCGCGTCGGCCTGAGCGTTGCGTATACTGGACCAAACGCACTAGCAGGCCGTCTTTCAACGGCCTGGTAACGGAGGGGCAATGCAGATTCATGCGCGCGAGTTCGATGCGGATGTCGATGCCGCGATAGCGGCGATCCAGGCGGATGGCTGGCTGGTGATTGAGGGACTGCTCGACGCCACGGAAGTGGCGGCCATCAAGGTCGCGCTGCAACCCTGGTTGCAGGGCGAGAGGTTTGGCCGCAACAACTTTGAAGGCGACCATACCGAGCGCGTCTACGCGTTGCTGTCGAAGGCACCGGAAGTGGCCCGGATCATTGAGGACCCGAGAGTGCTGGCACTGCTCGATGCGCTGCTGCCACCGCAGTATCTGCTGTCTGCGGCGCTGGCCATCAA
>SKXG01000373.1 GCA_007128525.1 Pseudomonadales bacterium
ACCTTCGAGATCGACAGCTCGCGCGAGGAAGTGCAGGTCGGCGACCGTGTGCTGCCCACCGAACAGCGCCGGGTGGACTCCACTTTCTTCCCCTCCCCGCCGGCCGAGCGTATCGACGGTCAGATCCTGTCGGTCTTCGGCGGTGTCACCCAGGTCGGGCAGTATGACGTCGTCGTACTCAACCGGGGCCGTCGCGAAGGTCTGGAAATTGGTAATGTCCTGGCCATCTACAAGCGTGGCGAACTGGCGCGCGACCGGATTGCCAACGATCTGGTACGCCTGCCGTCCGAGCGGGCCGGTATCCTGATGGTGTTCCGCGTGTTCGACAAGATGTCCTACGGCCTGGTGCTCGAAACCGAGCGGCCGCTGGAGATCAAGGACGAAGTTCGCAACCCCTGAGGCCGGCGCTCGCGCCTGAGGGCATTGGCGGACAACGCGCCGGGCTGACTGCTGACTGACGCCCGGCGCACCAACGCCATACTGGGCACCCCTGTGGGAGGTTCAGATGGCGTCAGATTCCAGGCCCGTTATCAGCCCTTTCCCCCCGGCGTCCCCTGAGAGCGGGTCGGACCTCCCGCAGGGGGTCCTTTGCCCGAACCGGCCTGACCACCAAGACGAGATCATCGCGACACTGGCCCTGCTGGCCATGAACGGCCTGAGCGGGCGTCACTGGCGCGGCCTGTTGTGTCAGTTGCTGCCGCTTGCGGGCAGTGCGGTCCAATTGCGGCGCTGCCTTGAGGACAAGCGCTGGTGTCGGGAACAGGATCCCGCCTTGCTGGCGCTGCAGCCCGCAGCGTCGGCGTCAGAGCTGCAACACCAGATCGATGCCTGCCGCGCTGCTGCCCTAAAGCTGCTGCGGGTTGACGCGCCTTGCTATCCCGCGACTCTCCGGGCCATACCAGATCCGCCCGTGGTGTTGTTCGTGGCCGGGAACCCTGCGCTGTTGAGTCGGCCCGGCATTGCAGTCGTGGGCAGTCGCCAGCCGACACCGCCCGGCCGGCACCTTGCTGAAACACTGGCGCGTGATCTGGCCGGCGCCGGCCTGAACGTCATCAGCGGGCTGGCGCTGGGCATTGACGCTGCCGCGCACCGCGGCGCACTGGCGGCACCCGGCCTGACCACCGCGGTGCTTGGTGGCGGCCATGCCAGCCTGTATCCACGCCGCCACCGACCGCTGGCTGCGGACATTCTTGCCGCCGGCGGTGCTCTGGTTAGTGAGTACACACCGCAGGCACAGCCCAGAAAGCATCAGTTTCCGGAACGCAACCGTCTGATCAGCGGCCTCAGCGCCGGCGCACTGGTGGTTGAGGCCTCGGAGCGCAGCGGCTCGCTGATCACCGCGCGTCTGGCGCTGGAGCAGGGCCGCGATGTCATGGCGGTGCCGGGGCCGGTGGCGTCGGCACTGAGCCGCGGCTGCCATCGGCTGATCAAAGAGGGTGCCGCGCTGGTCGAGAACAGTAATGATGTGCTGTCGCAGCTGGGACTGACGGCCTGGCCATCCGAGTTGCCGGCCCAGGCCGCGCTCCCGGGCCTCGGCGCATCGGCAGCCGATGCCACGCAAAGTGCGGCGCTGGACCCACTCGAACGGCAAGTGCTGCAGGCCGTCGACTATCAGCTCACCGATTTCGATGTGCTGTGCAGTCGTACATCGTTGCCGACCGATGTGTTACTGCGCTGTCTGGGCAGCCTGACCCTGAAAGGATTTGTCGACGACCTGGCAGGTGGTTATATTCGGCGCCCGCGTTGATTCCGGTAGGGCGTTATGCCTGCAGATAAGTCAGACGTGCCAGATGCGCCAGTGCGGCCGGCAGATCAGGATGATCCGGCCTTGCGACCGGACTGGTGGCAGTTGCAGCAGGCGGCGGCGATTCTGGCGGCTGGCGGCATCGTCGCGCATGCCACCGAAGCCGTCTGGGGGCTGGCTTGTGATCCCTGGCAGGAAGACGCCGTTATGGCGCTGCTCGCCGTGAAAGATCGGCCCTGGGAGAAGGGCTTGATTCTGATTGCGGCCAGTCCGGACTGGCTGGCCGGGCCCCTCGCTGAGCTGCCAGAGCGCAAGCGCCAGCAGGTGCTGGACAGCTGGCCCGGCGCCAATACCTGGCTGTTGCCGAATCCGGGCTTTCCGCCCTGGATCACCGGCCGTTATTCAAAGGTCGCCGTGCGTGTGCCGGGCCATGCCCAGGCGCGGGCCCTGTGCCGTGCAGCCGGCGGGTTTCTGGTGTCCACCTCTGCCAACCGAGCCGGGCGGCCACCAGCCCGCACGGACCTGGTACTGCGCCTGCATCTGGGTGCCGACATCGACTATGTGCTGGCAGGCCGCACGGGTGGCGGTCGAGCGCCGAGCCGAATTCGCGATGCCGAGACCGGTGTTGAGCTGCGGGCCGGGGGTTGAGATGACGGTTTCTGTGCCAAGGTATGCGGTCATTGGGCACCCGATTGCCCACAGCCTGTCACCTCAGATTCACCAGATCTTCGCCGAGCGAACCGGAATCCAGCTCAGCTATGAGCGGCTGCTGGCGCCGCGCGATGATTTTGCCGGTGTGGCCAGCGCGTTCTTCGAGGACGCAGGTCAGGGTCTGAATGTCACGCTGCCCTTCAAGGAAGTCGCCCATGCCTGGGTGGCGCACCACGCCGGTTATGCGGCACGGGCCGGCGCCGTCAACACCATCGCGATTGACCCGGTGTCAGGGCCGCCGCGCGGTGCACCCGTGCTGGTGGGTCACAACACCGATGGTCCGGGGCTGCTGCGCGACCTGTCCCGGTTGTTGCCGCTGGCCGGCGCCAGGATACTGGTGCTTGGTGCGGGCGGCGCCGTGCGTGGTGTGCTGGAGCCAATTCTTGAGCGGCAACCGGGCCAAGTGGTGCTCTGTAACCGCACAGCATCGCGTGCCGATGCGCTGGCCGCCGACTTCGCCGATCACCGCTTGCAGGCCTGTGCACTGGTTGATCTGTCCGGCCCGTTCGATCTGGTGGTTAATGGTACGGCCGCAAGTCTGAGCGGGGATCTGTTGCCCATCGCGACCGACCTGGTGCAGGGTGCATGGTGTTACGACATGGCCTACACGCGCGACGGTGCTGCTGCCACCGCCTTTTGTCAGTGGGCGGCGGCGTCTGGCGCCGCTGGTGTGAGCGATGGTTTGGGCATGCTCGTTGAGCAGGCCGCGCTGGCGTTTGAGATCTGGCACGGTCAGTTGCCGGAGACGCACGGCATCGTCGCGCGGTTGCGCAATGCGCTGACTGATCCGGCACCCAATCCGACTTCCGGGGAGCACCCCGATGGCTAAGACACCCAGATTTATCGCCGGCGCGATCTGTCCCAGTTGTCAGGTGATGGATCGCATCCTGATTGAGGAGGTGGATGGCGTCACTCAGCGGCGCTGCGTCAATTGCAATTTCCAGGAGCAATGGCAGCCGGGAACCGGGCAGCCGCTGCGCAGCCGATTGGAGCGGCCGAAGGCTGACCGAGCGGTTGAACAACAGCCGGTACGCATTGTGACACCAGCGCCACGCAAGCCTGACTCTTGATTTTGGTTAAGGCAACGTTGCAACGCTCGTCTAGCGTTGCGGGTCGACAGCGGCTTTGGTGTGCGATCAATACCGCGATGACATTGGCTGCGACCGGATTTTGTTGCTTAGCCGCTCTGCGTTGCTATAATTGCGCGCGTTTTATCAAGCCACTTGAGGTTTGAGCGGGCCGGACCCGCAGGTCATCCCGCATTCAGATCGCGATCCAGTCGATGGTTGCGCGGTTGCAGCAGCATTGAGTTGAAGTGACTCAGAGGCTGGGCAGCGACCATTCGAAACCCGCCTGAGATTGCGGTGCAGCCAGAATTCCCGCAACGCCGGACGCTCGCCCACCTGCGCCGTTTTCAACGCTGCAGCGGCCGTGTTCGAGAAAAAATTGCAGGTTCAGAGCAAAGGGAACGACGTGACTTCAAAGATCTTGGGTTTTGTAACGGGTGGCCTGCTGGCCGCACTCAGTCTGCCGGTCTGGGCCAGCGAGGGCATCAACAGCAGATTCAACATGCCCCGTGGTGTGTCGACCTACAGTGCGTCGATTTACGACCTGCATATGTTGGTGTTTTACATCTGTGTTGGCATTGGCGTGGTCGTTTTTGGTGCGATGGCCTACACCATTTACAAGCATCGCAAGTCGCGCGGTGCCGAGCCGGCCAGCTTCCACGAAAACACCAAACTGGAAATCGTCTGGACTGCAATTCCGATGGCCATCCTGATCATCATGGCCATTCCGGCAACGGCGGTGATGATCGAGCTGTATGACACCGGCGGCTCCGAGATGGAGATCGAGGTGCGCGGCTATCAGTGGCGCTGGCAGTACAAGTATCTCGACGAAGACCGCAATCAGACGCTGGAGTTTTTCTCCAGTATGGCGACACCGCGCGAGCAGATTGAAAACCGCGTCGTCAAAGATCCCAACTACCTGCTGGAAGTCGACAACCCGCTGGTCATTCCCGTCAACCGCAAGATCAAGCTGCTGTTGACGGCCAACGACGTGATCCACGCCTGGTGGGTCCCGGAGTTTGGTCTCAAGCGTGATGCGATTCCTGGCATTTTGAATGACGTCTGGGTGGAAGTTACGGAGCCGGGCATTTATCGCGGCATGTGTGCTGAGCTGTGCGGTCGTGACCACGCCTATATGCCAATCGTCGTGCATGCGCTGCCCCAGGACGAGTTCGACGCCTGGTACGAAGAGCAGCAGACTGCCTTTGAAGAGCGTCAGGCCATGGCCGAACGCACCTTTGAAGAAGATGAGCTGATGTCCCTGGGCCGTGATGTGTACAACCGTTTCTGTGCGTCCTGCCACATGGCCAACGGCCAGGGCATTCCGCCAACCTTCCCGGCACTTGATGGCAGCCCGGTGGTACGCGGTGATCGCGATGCGCACATCCGTCTGGTCTATGAAGGTGTGCCAGGCACCGCGATGCAGGCTTTCGGTGGTCAGCTCAATGCCGCCGAACTGGCAGCCGTTACCCACTTTCAGCGGCATTCCTGGAGCAACAACGTCGGTGACATCACCCAGCCCGTCGATGTTTTGGATTTGATGTCAGGTCAATAAGAGGTAGGCCCCCATGAGCGCTGTCATAGACGCACACCACGACGATCACGACCACCACGGACCTGACAAAGGCATCGGGCGCTGGCTGTTCACGACCAACCACAAGGACATTGGCACCCTGTACCTGTGGTTCAGCTTCGCCATGTTCCTGGTGGGCGGCGTCATGGCGCTGATCGTGCGCGCCGAGTTGTTCCAGCCCGGCATGCAGTTCGTTACCCCGGACTTCTTCAACCAGATGACGACCATGCATGGTCTGATCATGGTGTTTGGCGCCATCATGCCGGCGTTCGTGGGCCTGGCGAACTGGATGATCCCGATGATGATCGGGGCGTCCGACATGGCACTGCCGCGGATGAACAACCTGTCATTCTGGATTCTGCCGTTCGCCTTCGCGATGCTGCTGTCGACCCTTTTCATGGAAGGCGGCGCACCAAACTTCGGCTGGACCTTCTATGCGCCGCTGTCGACAACCTACGGACCGGACTCCACCACCTACTTCATCTTTGCCGTGCACCTGATGGGCGCCTCGTCGATCATGGGCGCCATCAACATCATCGCCACCGTGCTGAACATGCGTGCACCGGGCATGACCCTGATGAAGATGCCGTTGTTCGTGTGGACCTGGCTGATTACCGCCTACCTGCTGATCGCGGTAATGCCAGTACTGGCCGGTCTGGTCACCATGATGCTGTTCGACATTCACTTCGGCACCAGCTTCTTCAATGCTGCCGGCGGTGGTGATCCGGTCATGTTCCAGCATATTTTCTGGTTCTTCGGGCATCCCGAGGTTTACATCATGATCCTGCCTGCGTTCGGGATCATCTCGCACATCATTCCGACTTTTGCCCGCAAGCCGCTGTTCGGATACGACTCAATGGTTTACGCCATCGCGTCGATCGCGTTCCTGTCTTTCATCGTCTGGGCACACCACATGTTCACCGTGGGCATGCCGCTGGCGGGCGTTCTGTTCTTCATGTACGCCACCATGCTGATTGCGGTGCCCACGGGCGTGAAGGTCTTTAACTGGGTTGCCACCATGTGGCGCGGCAGCATGACATTCGAAACGCCGATGCTGTTTGCCATTGCCTTCGTCGTGTTGTTCACCATTGGCGGCTTCTCCGGCGTCATGCTCGCCATTGCCCCGGCCGACATTCAATATCACGACACTTACTTTGTCGTCGCCCACTTCCACTATGTATTGGTGCCGGGTGCGCTGTTCTCACTGTTCGCTGCGGCCTACTACTGGCTGCCGAAATGGTGTGGCCGGATGTATGACGAAACACTCGGCAAGATCCACTTCTGGATGTCGTTTATCGGTGTCAACATTGCGTTCTTCCCCCAGCACTTTGTTGGCCTGGCCGGTATGCCGCGCCGGATTCCGGATTACCCGCTGCAATTTGCCGATCTGAATATGATCTCCACGGTCGGTGCCTTTGTTTTCGGCCTGTCACAGTTGGTGTTCCTGTTTGTGGTCATCAAGGCCATACGCAGTGGCGAGCCGGCCAGCGACAGAGTTTGGGAAGGCGCCCATGGCCTGGAGTGGACAGTACCGTCGCCGGCGCCGTACCACACCTTTACGCATCCGCCGAAGGTGCCCGAGTCGGAAATGCACACCTGATTGCATTGGCCCGGGCCAACCAGATTGAGGAGGAGTCGTCATGAGTCAGGACACTGAACTGCAGCGCAAGAAGACCAGTTGGCTGGTTGCGAAGCTGGGTGCACTGGTTGTCGCCATGTTTGCCTTTGGCTGGGCGATGATCCCCTTGTACGACCTGATTTGTGAAGTGACTGGCCTCGGCGGACGTACCGGTGACCAGTACACCTATGATCCGGCGCAGATGCAGCCAGACACCAGCCGACTGGTTCGCGTCAGCTTTCTTGCCAACACCAATGCCGGGATGACCTGGGAGTTCAAGGCTGACCGCAACTCGGTGCGGGTGCATCCTGGTGAAGTGCGGGAAGTGAATTTCATCGTGCGCAACACCAGTGATCGGCCGATGGTTGGGCAGGCGATTCCGTCGCTGATTCCTGGCAATGCCGTCAACTTCTTCCATAAGACAGAGTGCTTCTGCTTCGAGTATCAGTTGCTCGAGCCGGGCGAATCCATGGAGATGCCACTGCGCTTCGTCGTGGATCCGGACCTGCCGCCCAACGTAGACGCAGTGACTCTGTCCTATGCGCTCTTTGACATTACTGACATGGCGTTGCGCTGATCGGCTGCGGCCATGACAGCGACCTAGATTTGGAGCAATAACAGCAATGGCGAACCAATCCACCGCGGACAATAACTCCATCTATTACGTGCCGCACAGCAGCTGGTACCCACTGGGCCTGGCGTTCGGCTCCTTCCTGCTTGTCGCCGGTCTTGCCAACTGGCTGAT
>SKXG01000156.1 GCA_007128525.1 Pseudomonadales bacterium
CCTCATCCTCGACAGACTGCGCCGCCTGCAGCAACAGCGGCATCAGATTGCCGCCTCGTTCACCGCTGAGGTTCTGGCCAGGCGGCAAGATCTTGCCGTCCTGGCTGGCAAGCTGACCGAGTTGCCGCAGCAAGTCGGCCCCGGCAGGGGTAGCCCCCTGCGCAACCAGAGGTTCCGCACCATCGAGCGCAGCCAACAGGGCCAGAAAGGCCTCCGCCCCTTCGGGCGCCAGCTCTTCGCCTACGGCCTGAGCCAAGTCATTGATTTGACTGCTGGATTGCGTGCCAGCCTGGAGGAGCGGAAAGAGGTTCAGCACGAATAACTACTCCCTGGTCTCAAAGTCGTTTCCCGTTTGGGACAGGCCTGGCATCAGGGACTCCAACGAAACCCATCGACGGCGTCAGTCCTCCGTCGCTACGCACCAGGCACATGAGAGTATGCAATCGACGGGCCAACAACTTGGGCATGCCGGTAGCCAAGCGATCGAAGCACTGTGCATCCTGATAAGCTAGGGTACCTCTGACGGACAAGATCATCAGAACGGGATATGACCATGGAGCTGCTGCACACCTTGGAAGGCCAGGCACTTGCCGGCCTGGTATTGCTAAGTCTGCTGCTCGCGATTCTGGCACTCACCGGGCGGCGCCAGGATGCGATAACGCTGCGCCAACTGCGCCTGCACGCGGCAGGACTGGAAGCGGATCTGCTGGCATTGCGCCAAGCCGTATTTCAGCTGGACAGCAGCGACCGCCAAACGGCCCTGGAAGACCAGTTGCAATTACTAGCCGAGCAACAGGAGCAGCTTCGTCAGCGAGACGCCAATACCGGGCCTTATTTGAACGCCATTCGCGACGCCCAACGCGGCGTCAGCGTAGACACACTGATGACCAATCACGGCGTCAACAAAGGAGAAGCCGAACTGATCCTGGCGCTGCATGGGCCCAAAGCGAAGCCAGGCGACTGAGCGGAAACCGCTCAGTACCTGACACCGGCTAGCGCTCAGTCACGGAAATCATCATGGCAGCCACGGCAGGTCTGGGCCATGGACATGAAAGCCTGGGCGGTGGCACCACGATTCCCGGCACCGGCTGCTTCATAGAAGCCTGCGGCCGCCTCCTGAAACGCGCTCAGGCGCTCGCCAAACGCATCGGGTTGCTCCCAGATCCCGGCCAGTGCATCCGTGTCACCGTCTCCGCTGCCTTCTGGAAACAGGTCGGGCAGGAGGTCAGCAATCTGGGCAATGTTGCGGGCATGCACCAGCAGATGATCCGGCTGTGACACCTCATTCTGAATGATTGCCGCCGAGGCGCTGGTGTGCCCCCCCAGGGCCTTATAGACGTTCTGCCGGTACTCGATATCGTCTTCCGACGCATAGACAGGCAACACCATCCACGCCGCCAGAACAAACGACACCAGAACCGTCAATACAGGTCGCATAGCAATCTCCCTTCATGTTTTTACCGTTATTCGTGCGCCATATTGCAATGACCGGCCATTGAAAATCCAGGCTATTCACGCGCCACGAGACCGGCCGCCCCTTTGCGGCTGCTCTGCTCACACCCAGCCGCCAAGCAGCCGAAGCCCATCGGCGTGGAGATTTTATAACAGGAAATCAATATGTTATGGTGTTGACCAAGTCCAGAAAGGTGCGACACAGCGGTACTTCCCATGATCAATAGAAAGCAGGGTCAGCTTCTTCAGCGCGAACGGCAGAACCGGCGCCGGCGCCGGCAAGACGGTGGCGGCAGGCGCCGGACCGGCGACCAATCACAAGTTGACCGTCACCGGGACGCCGGTTAACTTGCCTGCGTGAAGAAAACCGATACCAACTTCGACTTCGAATCCGCCCTCAGCGAGCTGGAAGCTCTGGTGCAGCGTATGGAAGCCGGCGACCTGTCACTGGAAGACTCCCTCACCGCCTTCGAGCGCGGTATTGCACTGTCCAAACAATGCCAGAGCGCCCTCAGCGCAGCCGAATTGCGGGTCAAGGCATTGACCGAGGGCGACAGTGGACCTGAGTTGTCCGATATCGATGGTGACGACAGCACCGTCACTACCGGCGACTGAGCCGGCACCGCGTCTACATTGATGGCCAACTCACACCCCGAACAGCGGTTCCTGGCGCAGGCTCGTGATCTGATTGAGCAGGCGCTGGAAGCCAACCTGCCCGGCGAATCCGATGCCGGTGTGCTCGCACCCGACCTCATTGCGGCCATGCGCTACGCCGTGCTGGGCGGGGGCAAGCGCCTGCGGCCGCAGCTGGTCTGCGCAACCGCGGCGAGCCTGGATCCGGACTGGCAGTACAGCGGCGCATTGCATCGGGTGATACCAGCTGCCTGCGCACTGGAGTTCATGCACGCCTACAGCCTGATCCACGACGACCTGCCAGCCATGGACAACGACGATCTGCGGCACGGCCGGCCCAGTTGTCACAAAGCCTATGGCGAAGCGACCGCAATCCTGGCCGGGGATGCACTGCAGGCACTGGCCTTTGAAGTGCTGGCCGATGCCCAGGCGCTGCCGCCCGATATGCAGCTGGCCATGTTACGCACCCTGGGGCGCGCCTGCGGCTGGCGCGGCATGGTTGGCGGACAGGCACTGGACATGGCAGCGAGCGGCAAGGTGCTGACGCAGGCCCAACTGGCCCGGTTGCACGCTGGCAAAACCGGTGCCCTGCTGGGCGCTGCTGTCGAACTGGGCGGTCTGGGTGTCGGTGTTGGCGCCGACAGAATGACGTCACTGACATCGCTGGGCGCAAAACTGGGTATGGCCTTTCAAATCGTCGATGACCTGCTCGATGTCACCGCGACAACCGACAAGCTGGGCAAAACGGCTGGTGCGGACGCCGCCAATGGCAAGAACACCTACCCTGCCCTGCTCGGTATCGACGGTACCCGCGCCCGGTTGCAGGAACTGCAGCAGAATATCCGGGAAGATCTGGCCCAACTGGCACTGGCGGAGAGTCCGCTGGCAGCGCTGGCGGCATACATCATCGAACGCGATTACTGATCGGGACAGCAGAGGGGGCAGCAGAGGGGCTCAGCGGCGTTCCTGCAGCAGCAGGATGCTGCCGTCGTGCTCCAGGCGAACCTGGCTGAGAAAGGACATGCCGAGCAGAATATCGACCGGATAGTCGCCTTCAATGACGGCTGCCTGCACGTACTCGGCGCGCATGCCGCCGACTTCCACGCTCTCCAGGTAAAAATAATAGGCTTGCGTCTGACCCTGGGCGGTCACCACTGAACCAAGCTCACCCTGCCGATACGGCAGGCCAAGCTGCTGCGCCTGCCGCTGACTGATCGCGACCATAGAGGCGCCAGTGTCGACCATAAAACTGACCGGCTGACCATTGATCTGGCCGGGTACATAATACTGGCCCAGCCGGTTGGGACTGACGCGGATCTCCTGCGGTGCCGCTTCGACCTGCATGCCTCCGGACTGACGGCTCAACGCCAGTTCACGCTGACGACCACCCCAGGACACCACGGCGCCGGTATTGTCTGCCGACACCAGTACCACCCCGTGGTCTGACCGCTCTCCGGCGCGCAGGACCACCTGTTCGCCGTCGATACGCAGCAGTGCCCTGCCAGGAAACAGGGCCAGCACTTCTATCCTGGGTTCGGCAGCTTTAGGCCCGGATGACGCTGCCATCAGAGCCGGCGATGCCCGCGAGGCAGCCGAAGCCAGCAGCAGCGTTACCAGCCCAATGGCTGCCAGCGTCAACCGCCAGCCGGCTGACGGCAATGACCGGGGTGTGTACTGCATGCGCAAGCTCATTCACGGGCACCTTGCAGGGCGACTGGGCAGGGCGGCTGGGCCGAAAGAGCCGCTCGGTACGCCGATAACGGCATCAAAGATCATGGCCAAAGTCTAGCGCCAATCACCAGCACAGCCGCGACGGACCGCTCAGTTTGCGGCAAGCCCCATCAGCCACAGCAGCAAGGCCAGACAGCCCATGGCCTGCACGCCAGCCAGCAGATCATCAGCCATGATGCCCCAGGCGCCGGGAAGACGCTGATCGGCCCAGGACACGGGCCACAGCTTTACGATATCGAACAGCCGGAACAGCAGGAAGCTGGCGACCAGAACCCACCAGGTCTGAGGCGCAAACAGCAGTGCGAGCCAGACGCCGGCAACCTCATCAATGACGATGGCGCCGTCATCAGCCTGCTCGTGATCGGACGGGTCCAGATCTACCAACCGCAGCGTACGGTCAGTGGTCCACCAACCGAGCGCCACCACCAGCAGCAGGACCAGCAAATATATGGGCAGCGACAGGGGCGCCAGCAACCACCACCAGATCGGCAGGGCTACCAATGTGCCCATGGTGCCAGGCGCCCACCGACTCAAACCGGCACCACCGGCCGTACTCAACAGTACCGACGGGTGTTTAAGTGCCTGCCAGCCGATTCTGGAAGCCATAAACAGCAGCGCCTAAAAGTGTCTAAAACCGCGTCCGCTGGTGTCGGCGGACGGTGCCAGCTCATAGGGTTCGGCGTACAACTGGCCCTGCTCGTAGAGTACCAGCTGACTCCCTGGCTCGATTCTGCCAATTTCACTGAGGGGAATACCAAGCCGACCCGCGACATCGGTCACAGCCTGTCTGGATGCCGGAGGCAGGGTAAAACACAGCTCGTAGTCGTCGCCACCGGTCAGCACCCGTGACAAACCTGCGCCCTGAAGCGCCGGCAGGGTCGACAGCTCCAGGCGCGCGCCAACACCACCGGCGCTGCACAGATGCCCGAGGTCCGCCAACAGCCCATCAGAGACATCGATAACACTGCTGGCCAGACCACGCAGTGCCATTCCCAGTTCGATGCGCGCCTCTGGCAGGAAGTAACGACGCAATGCATAGAGCTCATCGGCGGGACCGAGCTTGTTCAACTCGGCAAAGCTCGGCGGCTGATCGAGCTCAGGCAGCTGCAGTGCCATGGCGGCACCGCCCAGGTCACCGCTGACCATGATCAGATCCCCTGGCTGTGCACCACTGCGACGCAGCGCCTGACCCGCAGGTACGGTACCGTGAACACTAACAGATATATTAAGGGGGCCGCGCGCCAGATTACCGCCTGGCAGCGGACAATCCGCGGCTGCACTGGCCAGCGACATGCCTCGAGCCAGCTGCTGCACCCATTCGACGTCATTGCGCGGCAACGTCAGCCCGACCAATGCGTAATGCGGCTGCGCGCCCATGGCGGCAAGATCGGACAGGCTGACCATCATGGCCCGATAGCCGATCAGCAGTGGCGGCGCCGAAACCGGGAAGTGCACGTCCGCAACCAGCGTATCCAGCGAACCGACGAGCTCAACACCTTCCTGCACCCGCAGCACAGCGGCATCATCACCAGGACCCAGAACCACAGCGGGCCCGGCATCCTGCCCATTTAGCGCACTGACCAGGCGGTCGATCAGCGTGAACTCATCCATTGGCCTGCACTTCCAGCGGACGCTCGCTGCGCGCAATCTTGTCGAGTACACCATTGATGTATTTGTGGCTGTCCTCTGCACCGAAGTCTCGCGCCAGCGCGACAGCCTCATGGATGGCGACTTTGAAAGGCACTTCAGGGCGCGCATGCAGCTCATAGGCGCCCAGTCGCAGCAGCACGCGCTCAACCTGATCCAAGGCGTCAATCTGGCGATCCAGATAGGGGGCAATCAATGCGTCAAGGCGCGCCTGCTCCGCGATCACACCACGTAACACGTCGTGGAAGAAGCCGCGGTCTATGCGCTTGAAGTTGTGGTCTTCGAGGAACTGGCGCTCGATCTCAGCCGCATCAGCGCCGCTGACCTGCCATTGGTACAGCGCCTGCAGCAGCAGCCGCCGCGCCCGCCGCCGGGCCCAGGGATCAAAACGTTCTTCAGACATGAGGTTAACCCGGGGTCGACACCCGTCAGACGAAAAATGGCTCAACCCAGCTGGTCGAATACATTGAGCATTTCCAGAGCCGTCAACGCTGCATCATCGCCTTTGTTGCCGGCCTTGATACCGCTGCGCTCAAGCGCCTGCTCACTGGTGTCCGTGGTCAGTACGCCGAATATCACGGGCAAGTCGAGTTTTAGCGCGGCCTGTTGCAGGCCTGATGCGCACTGTCCTGCAACATAGTCAAAGTGTGGCGTTCCGCCACGGATGACGGTGCCCAACGCGATCACGGCATCACAACCCGTTTTGGCGGCGACCCGCTGCGCTGCCAGCGGCAGCTCAAAGCAACCGGGCACCCAGACCAGCGTAATGTCTTCGGGCTTGACGCCATGTCGCTGCAGGGTCTGCTGTGCGCCCTGCACCAGGCGCTCGACAATCAGGGAATTGAAGCGGGCTGCAACAATGGCGATTTTGCGCCCCTGCCCCTGAGTTCCGCCCTGGATTTCTTTCGTGCTCATGTGCTCGACCCTTGTGTAAACACGTCATTTTAACCGGTTTGGGGCCCGGATGCGTCGCTTCGCGCACGAAAACGCAAGCGCATGTCTGCACCGACCGGCACACTGTCGATCGGATAGGCCGCCAGTGCCTCATCCAGCCTGGCCAGCGGCAGTTCCGCCAGCGGCCGCGCATCGCTGCCGAGCAGCTTGGGCGCCACATACAGCAACAGCTCGTCCCACAGCCCGCTGGCCAGCAAACTGCCGGCGAGGCGCGGCCCGCATTCGAACAACACTTCATTGCATTCCCGGCGGCCCAGCTCATCAAGCAATGCAGCCAGCGTCGGCTGCGGACCGTCAAAGGCCAGGACTTCGGCCTTCCGGGCCAGCGCGGCCTGCCGCGATGCGCCGGCCGAGGCTGCCGACGCCAGCAGTACCGGCCCCGGCGCGTCAAACAGGCGTGCCGTCGGCGGTGTCTGCAGACGCGAGTCGAGCACCACACGCAACGGCTGCCGCAGCACGCCATCAACGGCAAAGGCCGTGTCGCGAACGTTGAGCAGTGGGTTGTCCGCGAGGACGGTACCGACCCCGGTAATCAGCGCACAGCTGCGCGCCCGCCAGGATTGCACATCAGCCCGGGCCTCAGCGCCGGTTATCCACTGGCTCTCACCCGAGGCCATGGCCGTGCGGCCATCCAGCGACATGGCCACTTTCAGGCGAACCCAGGGCCGTCCGGTCTGCATGCGACGGACAAAGCCTTCATTCAGGGCGTGTGCCGCTGGTACCGAGCAGGCCTCGACAGCGATGCCGGCCTCCCGCAGCCGGCGGTAGCCATTGCCGGCTACCTTGGGATTAGGATCATCCAACGCCCCGACCACGCGACCAACACCGGCCTGGACCAGGGCTTCGGCACAGGGCGGTGTCCGGCCCTGGTGGGCACAGGGCTCGAGGCTGACATAGCAGGTGGCGCCCGCCGGATCATGGCCGTTGGCCCGGGCATCTGCCAGGGCGCGGATTTCCGCATGATCTGCGCCGGCCCGAACATGCCAGCCCCGCCCCAACACGTCGCCGTCACGGACAATCAGC
>SKXG01000131.1 GCA_007128525.1 Pseudomonadales bacterium
GGCCTGTACATCATGGATGTTGCCAGTGGTGAGCTGGAGCTGTTCGAGCGCGACCCGGAAGCTGAGGTTGATCTGCGTGGCGCGATCTTCTCGCCGGGCACTGATGAGCTGTTGGCAACGGTCTATCTGGGTGATCGTCAGCGCGTGTATCCCCAGCAGGACGCTTTTGCCGAAGCGCTGAGTTTTCTGCAGTCGGAGCTGAAAGGCGGTGATATATCCTTTACGTCGCAAACGCAGGATGAACGCCTTGCGCTGGTCAGTCTGTCACGGGATGTGAATCCCGGCACCGTGTACCTGTTCGACCGCAAAGCGCGCACGCTGGAAAAGGTCTACCAGCTGCGCGATGACGTGCCGACTGAGGCCATGGCCGAGATGCAGCCGATTCGCTACAAGGCGCGTGACGGGCTGGAGATTCCGGCCTATCTGACGCTGCCGCCGGGCGTGCCAGCCGAGAACCTGGCCGTGGTCGCGCTGATCCATGGCGGGCCCTGGGCACGAGACACCTGGGGCTTCCGTTCGCAGGTACAGTTTCTGGCAAACCGGGGTTATGCCGTGCTGCAGCCGAACTTTCGCGGCTCTGACGGCTTCGGTAAGGCGTTCCTGAATGCCGGTAACCGGGCCTGGGGTGATGAGATGCAGGACGACATCACGGATGGCGTGCGTTATCTGATCGAGCAGGGCATCGCGGATCCGTCGCGCGTTTGCATCATGGGCGGCTCTTATGGCGGGTACGCGACGCTGGCAGGCATGACCTTTACGCCGGAGCTCTATGCCTGTGGGGTGAACATCGTGGGTCCGTCGAATCTCATTACGCTGATCAACTCGATTCCACCTTACTGGGGTCCGGTTCGTGAGACATTTGTCCGGCGCATGGGCGATCCGGATACGGACGAAGGTCGGGCGCAGCTCGAGCGGCAGTCGCCGATCAATCACGTGGCGCGCATCCAGCGCCCGTTGCTGGTGATTCATGGTGCCAACGATCCACGCGTGCGCCAGGCCGAGGCCGATCAGATTGTGGCCGCCATGCGCGACAGAGAGCTGCCGGTGGAATACCTGGTGGCACCGGATGAAGGCCATGGCTTTCGCGGCCTTGAGAACCGCCTGGCCATGTTCGCCCGCACTGAAGCTTTTCTGGCCGAGCATCTTGGCGGGCGCTATCAATCAGATATGCCAGATGATGTGGCTGATCGGCTGGCCGCGATCACCGTGGATGTCGACAGTGTTGAAGTGACCGACCTTGCTGACGAGCTGGCAGCGGCGCGAACTCGGCCTCTGCCAACGGTCGACGTCGCGCAGCTCGCTCTCGGCACATTCCAGTACCAGACCAAGATGACGATCCAGGGTGATGACATCACGGCCCACAGTGAGCGACGTATATCCGAAGTTGACGACAATGGTGATACTCGCATTGAGATTCTGACGACGTCTTCGGGGCCTGCCGGCGACACCCGTGATCAGCTCCTGCTCGACGCGGGCAACTTGCGTCCAGTCAGCCGCTCAGCCACGCAGGGCCCGGCACAGATCTCGATTCAATACGAGAGCCGCCAGGTTGGTGGCGAGATCGAGGCCGGCCCGCAGCGCATCCCGATCGACATCGAACTCGACGCTCCGGTGTTTGCCGGTGAGACTGGGCTGGAAGCCGTGCTGACGACATTGCCACTCGCCGAGGGCTATCGGACGCCGCTGCGTACGGTTGAAGTTGGCATGCAGCAGCGAGTGCGCTTCTGGCAGCTGGAAGTGCAGGGTCAGGAGCGCATAGAAGTGCCAGCGGGATCCTTCCAGGCCTGGCGAGTCGAGCTTGCTGCGCTGGATGGCGAAGGTGGTGCGCAGACGGTCTGGGTTCAGGTGGATAAGCCGCGCGTGGTATTGCGCACGCAAGGGCGGCTGCCAGCGCAAATGGGCGGTGGCCAGTATGTGACGGAGCTGAAAGGCAGTGATTAGTTGACCGTGGCACAAAAGCAGAAGAGCTGCGTTAGCCCTGCTGCTTTTGCCGCGTCACTATCGACATAAGCAGCAGACCCCAGGCCAACACGAACTCCAGCATCAGTTTTGAGCTTTGCGTGATCAGAATGTTGTGGGCCAGTGGCATCGCTGCCTGCTCCGGATGGAGCATTCGGCCGGCACTGCCCAGGCCGCAGACTTCCCAGGTGGCAATTGCGAAGAAAAGTACGGCGCCGAGCTGCAGCGTGCCGCTCAAACGCGTGGCGCCTGTACGGGTGGCCGTATCTGTGGCACTGGCCCGGCGCGGATACAGGAGCACCAAGGTGATGGCGACAAGGATCATCCCACCGAAGGTGATATAGAACCAGGCACCGGGCGCGGGCAACGACGGCCACGACCAGAGCGCGAGCCAGACCAGTGCCGCGCATACGACGTACTTGGTGTACAGGCCTTCCCGGATAGCGTAGGCAATGCCCAACGCGAGCACGCCCAACTGAAACGAGTACATCCAGACAATGGTCTTGGTGGCGCCGATAAGAACCGCCAGATCGAAGGTGTTGCCCGCCGGTGAGGTGCCGCCACGTTCCAAAAAGCGGATGTAGCCAGGCAGCGCAATGTAGTTGCCGGCCGCTGCATACACCAGCAGAAGTACGCCCGCCACGATCAGAAAACCACTGACACCACTAAACTGTTCCCGGTACATGCGCCCATCCTCTAATGGCTGACTTGATGGCTGTGAGCGGGGCCGTCGCCAGAGCAGCGTGCCACCCGGCCTAACGCTAGCGCACCGGCCGTTATCAAACCTTGGAAAAAAGCGACATCTACAGTGGCCGCAGGTGCTGCCCGGTCGACCGATAGAGCCAGGAGCCGGAAGTCCCGCTTGCCGAAGCATGATCTGGCAACGCGTGCGGTGAAAATCCGGCAAAGGCCTTGAAGTCGTTATGCAGATGCGACTGATCGTAGTAGCCCACCTCCAGCGCCAGGTCCGCGAGCTCGCCACGTGCCAGGCCGCGTCGGCGGAGCAGGTTCAGCACGCGGTCGAAGCGAGAAAGCCGCTGATAGCGTTTGGCGGACATACCGAATTGTCGCTGGAAATTGCGTTCAATCTGGCGCAGCGAAAGCCCCGTCGCCGCCGCGACGGCACGCGGGCGTTGCTCGCGTAGCAGCGTCATCAAACAAAGCGAGTCAGTGAGTGGAAACGGCGTGTCCAAACTTGTGCCTTCGCAGCGGCGCAATACTTTGCGCAGTTCTTCCTCGACCAACGCCAGCGCTCCGTGGGGCCAAGCTTCGGCGAGCTGGTGTACCAGTGGCTCCAGGCCGCGCAGCCCCGCAGATTGCGCCGTTACGAATTCATCGGTGAGTGCTGGCGCGCTCAGGGCGCCGAAATGGTGGAGCATCCCGGGCCGCAGGATCACGCTTATTGAGGTGAGCGGGCTGGTGCTGCGGGTTGCGACCACACGGCTCGCCGGTCCGGCGACGAAGACCTCCGGGCCGTAGGCGCGCCGGCTGCCGTCGTCGGCATAGTTCGAGCTGCCAGCTAGAACCAGGTGCAGTGCGGCGTCTGCTCCGGCCGGCGAATTCTGCGGTTGTTCGCCCTGGGAATCGGGTGGAATTTGAGTGTTCAAGGCTACCCCAGAGTATCGCTCAGGGCGCCATCTTCAGCACGGGCGTTCCTGTGCTGACAGCTTCTTAACACAGAGAGCTGGACGCAGCCGACCGGTCGGGGCACGATTACAGATGCGTTTCACGACACGCAGCAGGCCGAGCGTGCGCAGCCTTGGCGCTGACACGTGTCGTCAGCCGCGCCCGAGCAGACCAGCGCGCTTGCAGTAGCAAGGAGGAGCCAACATGACACGCCAATCCGGTAAGGAGACATCTTCAGGGCGCTCCCATCTTTCAGTGTTAGCGAAGATGTTGGAATACAGCGCGAGGGACGAAAGTCCACAGCGCCGACAGCAGCGGCAGGCAGAGGCGAAGAAGCTGCGCGAACTGGGCCGCCAACCGCCGAAAGAACTGTAGCCAGCTTCCTGGCTGCTTTCCGATACATTGCGTCTTTGCCAGTATCATCTGTTCCAAATGTCAGCCACTCGAAACAGCAGCGCTTGAATGATAAGTCCTTTTCCAGTGAGTTTGATTCCCATGTGGCCAACATAGACGTTCGTCTGCGCTGCTTGTCTGCTGAATTGCTTTATCTAGGGCCCACAACGGCGTGATGCAGTATCCCGTACAGTGCTTCTCGACTGACCAGACCGTCGTCGGTTGCATCCGGCCGAGCCGGTGCCTGCGTTGTGTCTTGTTCCTCTGTCATGATGCTCGATCGACCCCAAATCTGCCCGCCGGCTTTCATGAAGGTGGCAAGCGGCGTGGATAGATGATACAAATCCTCGGCACATAGAGTCTATACATCGAGCATTTGTATCAATGACAAAGCCCCGATCGCAGCGTGAGCTCGCCCAAACCCTGCTGAAGAAGCGGGGAATCATGCGCCTGCTCGAGCTGCGCGAGGCCGGAGTGACCGCGGCGACCATGAGCCGTATGGAGCGGGCCGGCGAAGTTGTCCGCCTGTCGCGGGGCGTCTATCAATTGTCGGACGCTGAACTGGACCCAAATCACAGCCTGGCGGAGGCTGCGAAGCGTGTGCCCAAGGGTATTGTATGTCTCGTCTCGGCGCTGGCATTCCATGGCCTGACCGACCAACTACCTCCGAAAGTCTGGATGGCGATCGGATCCAAGGACTGGGCGCCGCAGCGCAGCGGTGCGGGCATCCGCATCGTGCGTTTCACAGATAGTCTGCTGAGGGAGGGGGTCGAGACGCACGGAATCGAGGGTGTGCCCGTCAGAATCTTCGGGGTGTCCAAGACAGTGGCGGATTGCTTCCGACATCGTAGCAAAGTGGGCCTGTCCGTCGCGATCGAGGGGCTACAAGAGGCGCTGAGGCAACGCAAGGCGACTCCGGCGGAAGTCGCTCGTCAAGCTGAGAAGGGCGGGGTGTCCACAGTTGTGCGCCCGTATCTGGAGGCGCTGACGGCCAATGCCTAGAAAGATCAGAAACGTCGGCGCCTCCGTGCGGGCGCGTCTGCAGAATCTCTCTCGAGAAACGGGGCAGAGTTTCGAGCTGATTCTCACCCGGTATGCGTTGGAACGCCTGCTTTACCGTCTCAGCACGTCGGCATTCACTGACCGATTTGTGCTCAAGGGCGCGATGCTGTTTACGAGCTGGTTCTCAGATCCACACCGGGCTACGCGTGATCTTGACCTGCTGGGGTTCGGCGATCCAAGCCCGGAGACGATGGTCGCGGTGTTCAAGGAGATTCTCGCCATAGACGTCGAGGATGGCGTCGATTTCGACTCTGACGCGGTGCGTGTCGACCAGATCCGGGAGGAGCTCGAGTACGGCGGACTGCGGCTGCGCATGACCGCGTCGATCAGTGGTGCCCGTATTGCCCTGACGGTTGACGTCGCATTCGGAGACGCGTTGGAGCCGGGTGCCGAGGTCATCGACTATCCGTGCATTCTGGACCTTCCGGCACCTCGCCTGCGCGCGTACGCCCGCGAAACGGTGATTGCAGAGAAATTCCAGGCAATGGTGGCGCTTGGGCGCGCGAACAGCAGAATGAAGGACATCTATGACATTTGGCTACTCAGCCAGTCGTTTCCTTTCGACAACGACCGGCTTGCCCGTGCAATCTCAGCGACCTTCGAACGACGCGAGACCGAAATCCCGTCCGACCTGCCTGATGCCCTTACGCCAGCCTTCGCCGAGGATGAGCAGAAGCAGCGTCAGTGGCATGCTTTTCTGGAGAACGTGGCAACTCGTCCCGGCAGCCTCGCCGATGTGATTACGAGTGTTGCTCGATTCATCATGCCTCACGCGATCGCCGCAGCGAAGATCGGCAGGATGGATTGATGCCATCGGATCCGAGCCGCCTCATCGAATACGTCGATCGCATAGCTGCCCAAGTCCGTATAGCCCAGCTCTAGCGCCAGGTTGTGATGTATCTCGTAACCGGCGAACACGCTCCATAAATGGTCTTTATCATCGAATGTGACTCAGCTGGGACAAACAAGTCAACCTTCCTGTAGTAGAAGCAGGACATGTCCGTTGGCCAGCAAGAAATCGGCACGTGCAGGCAACAAAAAACCCCAGCTGTCTCCAGCTGGGGTTTCGTCGTTGGCGGCGCTACTCATGGCGCACTCGCCAGAGCGTGAGGTCCTCGCCATGGCTGGTATTGGCCCGGAACCAAAGCTCATTACCGACCTTATGCAGGGCACCGATGCTGCCCAGAGGGCCCGCCTCCACCTCTGTCTCCATCCGCCGCTGATCCGTGCCGTCGGCACTGACGTACAACAAGTGTTGTCCGAAGCCGACGACCCAGGCGCCATGATCCGTCGACACGGAATTCGCCGCGCCGGTCGTCTGGTCACTCGGGCGGAAGGAATCGCCGTCAATGGTGATTTGCTGGGAAGCCTGACTCGTTCCTTGTGTGATCCACCAGCGTGACTCGGTTGTTCCGCCAGTAGGGTATACGAAGGCATTCCCCGCTGTTGCGACGTTGAGGTTATTGGCTTGTTGATTGTCCCAGAGGGAGTCCTCGTACTCCGAGCGTGTAATGTTGCTGGCGTTGCCGCCAGAGGTCACCATCAACTGGTTGCTGAGACTGAAGTTGCCGGTGTCCCCGGCATCGCGGATGCTGGCAAAGAAATACAGATTTTCGCCGGCAGCCCTTTTGGTGCCGCGGACATCCAGCTCCCGACCAGTTATTATCACCTTAGAGACGTTATTGTTGTCTACACGCCAGAGTTTTCGACCCTCGCCTGCCTCTTCATGTGCACGAAAGTAAATGCGATCCTCGACCGCCTGCAGCCCCATCGGTACGGATAGGCCTTGGCCCGATTCGCGCTGCCAAAGCAGTTCGACATGGAACTCAGAGTCTATCCGTAGCAGCTGGTGTACTCCGCTGGCTTGGGCTGAGACATACAGAGCGCCGTTATTGGGCATGAGCCGGGGCCCAAGGCTGCCGGTGGCACTGCGGCCAGGCGCAACGGTGCCAATTTGTTCCACGTCGAGTGTGTCGACATCGAGTATATACAGGCGGCTCTCATTTGGTGCCGGGACTCCGACGAATGCGATCTGTCCGTCGAAGACGGTCAAATCGCTCATTCTGCCGGTTACACCAATGTCGTTGCGGTCTACCACCAGCTCAGTACCGTCTTCGGTGCCATCGGTGCGCCAGATGTTGCGCTGGGCTGAGGTGCTGTCGAATGGCCTGACGACAAAGTACACATAGTCACCCAGGACGACATGATCGCTCATATCGATGTCATCGAGATTGCTGCTCGTTTCGATACGTTCCGTGTTTTCGCAGGTGCCGTCCGTGACCCACAGCACCGGCCACTCATCGCAGCAATCGGCGTCGGCAAATACAGCCCGGCCGTTGAGGTCGGCCATATGGCGAGGCGCCTCCGTGAAAGTGTCAACCGGTGTGGCAGACACCGGA
>SKXG01000420.1 GCA_007128525.1 Pseudomonadales bacterium
CCGTTCCATGCAATGAGAATTCGACGCCTTCGCGTTCCAGCAAAAAACGCTGCTGATCTTCACTGTCCGGGCCGGCGCGACGCATGCTGATCCGTCCTTGCGCGTTGATCACCCGATGCCAGGGCACGTCATGGTCATCAGGCAAGGCATGGAGCGCATAGCCCACCTGGCGGGCTTGGCGAGGCAATCCGGCCGCACGAGCCACCTGGCCGTATGTGGCGACGCGGCCGCTCGGAATGCGCTGGACAATGGCGTAGATCCGCTGCCAGCGGCTTCCTGCCTGTGCGGGGTCAACCGGCATCCGCTGACCCTGCGGCTTTCGGGTCTGGGATGGACGGAGTGTCTGTGGGCGGAATGCGGGCAGCCCACAGATGTGCCGCTGCGAGCGCGCGCCAGGGCCGGAAGTGGTCCAGCCAGTCGGCCAGCGCGCTGCTGCGAGGTGGTGTTGCACTGCCGCGCAGACGCTGCAGCTGTCGGCGTACGGCCACATCACCGTGCAGCGAGCCATCGAGATGACCAAAGCCACGCAGCAGCGTGTAATTGACGGTCCAGGGTCCGATGCCCTTGTAAGCCAGCAGCTGTGTGGTCAGGCGCTCTGGGTCAAAGTGGCCGTCGGGTTCCAGGCCCAGCACGTTGTTGTCGATATCGCGGCTCAGGTTCAGCAGTGTATGGGCTTTGGCTTGCGAGAAGCCGAGCTGCGCAAGGGTCTGGGGCGAGAGGCCTGCGAGGTTGCCGGCGTCCGGAAAGCAGTGCAACCCGCACGGATGCAACAGCGCGCAGTGGGCAATCAGGCGTCTCCGGATGCTGACGGCGGCACTGAGGCTGATCTGTTGGCCGATGATGGCCCAGCTCAGTGCTTCGAATGCTGTCGGTGTCTGCGGAATGCGAAGCCCGGTGTTGTGCCTGATCACCGGCCCCAGCTCCGGGTGCGCTGCGTGTTTGGCTTCAAAGGCTTCGATGTCCTGATCCAGGCCAAGCATCCGCTTTACCATGTTGCGCAGTGCGGGACGATCGGCGTCTGTCACCGGGCCAGACACCACCGCCTGGGCGCTGCTTCGGCCAAAGCGCAGGGTTAACTCGATAGCCAGGCCCTGCCAGCGCATGGCTTTGCGCAGGCTTTGCCGCTCAACCTGCTCAGCCAGCGCCTGGTGGTCGCGGGCGTGAAAGTTCAGGAGGTCACGGTGCCGATATCCCCGGGGCAGCGCCAGGCGACAGCGCAGGCTGTTTGACGGGCCGGGTTCGGAATGCGCCGTTCCGCTCATGTCTGACGTTGGGTCTGGTCGCTGGTCCGCGTTTTCTCTCCATCGGCCTCGCGTGCCAGCAGTATTTGTTTGCGGGCCAGCCCCCAGCGATAACCCGATGGGTGGCCGTCCTGCCGTACGACCCGATGACAGGGCACCGCCACGGCAAGGCGGTTTGCGGCACAGGCGCGTGCCACAGCCCGCGTCGCATTGGGGGCGCCGATGGCGTTTGCGACTGCCGTATAGCTGCGGGTTTCTCCACACGGAATCTCGCGCAGCGCCTGCCAGACTTTTTGTTGGAAGGCCGTACCCTGTATGTCCAGCGGCAGCGTATTTGGCAGTCCGGGGTCTTCAATCAGGCCAATGACCTCGGCGACGCGCTGCTCGAAGTCAGCATCGGCGCCTACCAGCTCGGCCGCCGGGAAGCTGTCCTGCAGCGCTTTTAGCAGCGCTGTCGCATCGTCACCGAGCAGTATGGCACAGACGCCGCGGGCGGTTTCGGCAACCAACACGGCGCCAAGTGTGCACTGGGCAACAGCAAAATGGATTCGAACGCCCTGGCCACCACGTTTGAACGCGCCGGGCGTCATGCCGAGGTGGCCGGGTGCGGCTTCGTAGTATCGCCCCGAAGACGCATAGCCGGCGGCATAGATGGCGTCGCTGACCCGTGTCGTCGTCTGCAGCGCCGTTCGGACCTGTCGGCGCCGGTGCGCCTGCAGGTAGGCGCGAGGCGTGAGGCCCGTATGTGCCTTAAACACGCGATGCAGATGCGAGGGACTCCAGCCCGCGAGGGCAGCCAGTTCGCGGACGTCGGGTGGGGCTTCGGCGGTCTCCATGAACCGGCACAGTCCGGCCACCAGCTCCTGTTGGGTGACTTGCTGCTGGTTGCCTGGCGGATGCTTTGATGCCATGTCATGGCCTGTCTGCTGATGGCGTCGGCGTTATTCTAGGCAAGTGGCGGGCGGTGGGCACTCCGCTTTCTGCTGTCCGCCGTTGACGACACCCGGACCCGTCTGGGCCCGGATGCCGCCAGTCGGGTTTACTCGGTTGCGATGGCGTCAACCGGTTCTTCAAAGGCAATGAACAGCACACATTCCTCGTCGGAGCGGCAATGTGCGGTATGAGGCAGCCTGGCCGGGCCATAGGCATAGGTGCCCGGCGTCATGATCACGGGATCCTGGCCGTCATAGTCGACTTCAAATTCGCCCGCAACCAGCACCATGCGCTCGGCAGATGTGTGCCAATGATGTGCCACCGTGGAATTACCGGGCACACGCAGGAAGACGTCCGCATTGTGGCTTGCCGGGTCGCCCTGCAAGACAGCCAGTCCGCAGCCTTCAGGCATGAACTCGGGACAGGGCCCCCACGTCAGGTCGTCATCATCTGCAGTCCAGATAAAGGCATGATTACCGGCCTGCGCCGGCATGGTGATCAGCAGAGCGCCCATACACAGCAGGGCGGTCAATGCGGCAGTCAGAACGGCTTGTTGCGTTAGTTGGGTTTTTGGTTGCATGGTTTCCCCTCCACTTAACGGGTGTTGCTCCGGAACCGGCCGGACCGGAATCGGAGCGCCGGCAGGCTGCCTGCAGCCTGCAAGCCTTAAGGTTGTGCGGTCGGCGCCGTCCCCAAGGCGCCAAAATAGAAATCCAGAATATCATTGAGTGCGGCGGGGTCGCGCTGCAGCCGTGAGCGCAGCGCTGCCCCCTCCCAGCAGTTCAGCAGCAGGTTGGCCAGGTGATCCGGATCCTGCGACTGGTCCAGCGCGCCGGCCTTCTGGGCCTCCCGCAGACACCCCGAGAGCCGGCCGGCGATGGTCTCAAAGCAATGCTCTATGGCAGCGCTGAACGTCGGGTTGATTGCCGCCAGCTCCTGACCGAGGTTACCGAGCAGGCAGCCGAGATGTCCTTCTTGCGCATATTTGTCGCGGGACAGCTCGAAGAATCGCTTTACCCGTGCCAATGGCGGATTTGCTCTGTCAGTGAGGCATTGCGTCAGGCCCTCATGGACCTGATCCATATACTGGTCTACCGCTTCAAGTGCGAAAGCCTGCTTGCTGGCGAAGTGATGATAGAAAGAGCCCTTGGGCACACCAGTCTTCTGTAACAGGGTCTGGATGCCCAGGTCGTTGTAACCGTGTTCAAGCAGCAACTGCATGCCGTCTTCGAGGAGCTGCTGCCTGGTGGATTTTCGTTCGGCCATGATCTGCGTATTCTTTGCTGATCCGTCTGAGCAGCTTTCGGTCGAGCTTGAGCTGGCTGCGTTTGCAGGCGCTGTATTGGCTAGACCGACCGGTCTGCTGGAATATCGTACCGCGCCTGTAAGCGGGGTCAAGGGGATGGCCTGACGTGAGCACCGAGAACCGGTATTTTAGGCGCAGGGAGGGCGCTGCCATGACGACATTGATCGATCCCCGGCGGATTCAGCTTCGGCGCGCCTGGCTGGCGCCAGGGCATTGGGCCGCCGGGCAGATTCACGCCACCGATCCGGCGTTGTTTGAGGCGATGCATGCCCACCAGCCGGATCTTATGACCGACCACCTCGCCGCGCAGTGCGCGGCGCCGCAAGGCCTGTTCTCGCACCGCTGGGCCACGGTCGCCGTGCTGGATGAACGGCCCCTGGGCCTGATGCTCGGACACACCGCGGCCAACCATCGGGCCGAGGCTGAGCCTTTCGGCCAGCAAGCGGTCCAGGTACTTGGGGAGGCCGGCTTTTCTGCCTTGGGGCGAGCTTTCGAACAGTTACGATACCTGCTGCCCGTGGTACCACAGGGCACCTGGTATCTGCAGAATCTGGCCGTCAGTTCTGAGGCGCAGGGTCGTGGACTGGGTGAGCGTTTGTTGCGTGAAGCCATGGATCAGGCTCGTGCGGCAGGTTGCCGCCAGCTGCATCTGGACGTCTACGAAGGCAATCCAGCCGAGCGCCTTTATGAGCGCGTTGGGTTCCGGGTGCTGGTTCGAACCGAGGTGCCTGCACTGCGGTCGCAAGGACTTGGCATGCATTTGCGTATGGTGCTGGACCTGGCACCGGGATGATGATCTACCGCCCGCTCACAGCCATGTAGTGCGGCGCCTGTGAACGCCATCACACTTTCTTGCCGGGAAGGGGCGGTGTGCGCAAGAAGCGCTGACGCATCCATTACATCCTGCCTACGGCACCATCTGGGCATTTAGGCAATACGGTCTACACTTTGATCGGACTCTTGCCTGGACGCCGTCATGAGACGCCTGCTCGGACTGGACGAGTTTGCCGAAGAACAACTCGCTTTTTATGGGACCATTGCCATGCGTATGGCTGTGCTGACGGCAGTGGTCCTGACGCCATTCTCTTTGTATCACTTTCTTTATGGCCATCTCAGTGTGGCCATCTCTACTGCCATTGTGGTCGTGCTCAAAACGGGTGTCATGCTGTATTTGCGCAGTGGTGGGTCTGGCCTGATCGGTGTGCACATTGTGGCACTTACCTACTCCACCAGTGTCGCGATGACCGTATACGTCATGGGCAGTACCGCCTACTTCTGGCTGTTTGTGGCACTGGTCGGCTCCTTTTACAGCCTGCCCAGCCGATCCGCACTGATCATCAATGCGCTCCTCTGCCTTGCGGTGCTACCGGTCATGCTCGGTGATGCCGAGCTCGGTATACGCTTGATGGTGACGCTCTCTATGGTCTTCCTGTTCGGCCACATATTGGCGCAACAGGTCCGCAACCAAAGCGTTGAACTCCACCGTTTGGCGCGGATTGATCCGCTGACTGGTGCGGGGAACCGCCGCTTTATGGACGAAGAGCTTGATCGGGCAGCCGCTGAACATGAACGCACCGACCAACCCGTATCGCTGCTGGTGCTTGATCTGGACCACTTCAAACGCGTCAACGACCAGTTTGGCCACAAGCGTGGCGACAATGTCCTCGAAGCAGTTGCTGACACCTTGCGTGCGCGATTGCGACGCAGTGACTGGCTGTTTCGATTTGGCGGTGAAGAATTCGTGATCCTGGCGCCGGCTACGGGAAGCGACGGCGCGCTGCAACTTGCCGAAGAATTGCGCGGCGCAATCGCTGCTCTGAGTCTGCCCGACCTGCCGCCGCTGACAGCATCGGTTGGCGTGGCCCAGCGCAATAAAGGTGAAACAGCCAGTGCCTGGCTGGTGCGCGCAGACTCAGCCTTGTATACCGCCAAAGGTGCGGGCCGGAATGCGGTGCACGAAGCAGGGCCAGATCCGCTTCAGCACCTGATGCCGAAAGTCGCTGGAACCTGATAGCACTGGTTTTGAACAACAGAAACGCAAATCGTGATAGGGATGGATATGGATAGCGCGCAATCCGAAGCTGGCAGCACCAGGCTTTCGGGCAGATCGATCTGGTCCGTTATTGCCTGTGGCATCGCTTTGAGCCTGCTCTCGCTGCCCGCCTTGGCACTGCGACCGTCTGAAGCGGAACAGGCGGCAATCGTGTTGGAGGATTACTTTCAACGCTACTGTCAGGGTGCGGCCTTCGAGACGGCCAGGGCCCGACTCCAGAGCGAGGCAAGCTTTCGACATCATCAGGACCCTTACAGGCCCGACCCACCTGAGGGTGAGGTCTGGATGATCAATGACACCACATTGTCTCGCTTCGGGCTCAGTATTACGGCAAGAGCTGGAGAGGGGCGCTGCCAGTTTGCAGTCTGGCCAGAAGCTACAAGCCTGTTCGCCTTCGTTGCCCGTCGCCTTGAAGGCAGTGGTGCCTGGCAGCGAAATTTTGTTTCCCGCCCGGACGAAGGGAACCTCCTTGAGCGCCGGCAGTACAGCAATGATGATCTGCAGCGTGATGACCGCTACTTCGTGATTGAGCTGAGTGCCTACCGGGGTGATGCCACCGTGCTGGGTCAGTACAGGCGGACTCGTTCTGAAAGTCGTGCGTTGATCAACGATCCCGATGTGCGCTGGCACGTTACCACGGTGACCGAGGAAAACTTTACCATTCCTGTGGCCGAAATCTGGCTGCAGGACCACAAGCTGCAGTTGAGCAGTGATACCCGGAACTGGCGCCTCAGCTTCCACCCTCGTTTTTACCAGCACCTGAATCGCGCATCGGACCAGCAGCGTTACTATTATCGGTCACAATCCGGCATGAATATCGATGGCCGTAGTGTGCCGTCCTATCAGGCCTGTATTGAAGGCAGTGCGGCCTGTGCCAAGGACGGCGCCCACTTTTCAATGCCGTTGGATCAGGTCAGCTTGAACATGCTGCGCAGTGGTCAGACGCTGCACATAAGCGCGGAGACCACGGCGGGTGAGTGGTATGATTTTGAGTTTTCGCTGGACGGACTGGCGGATGTGATGGCCGAAGTGGAGAGCCGTTTCGAGCCGGAGTTGCTGGCGGCTATGGCGTTTGCAGAAGGCGACAAAGCTCGCTTTGCTGAATTGCTGGAAGCCGGCTTGAATCCACATCTGAAAATCTCGCAGGTACCGCTACTGCATGCGGCGCTCAGCATGGATCTGCCGGACTGGGCCGACCTGTTGATCGCCCATGGCGCCGATGTGAACCATCGCTTTGAGGATGGTCATGGCGTTGTTGGTACTGGCCTGATCATGTCGGCACACTATGCGCGTGATACAACCCTGATGCGGCATTACCTCAGGCTTGGTGCCAATACTGAAGCACGGGACAGCAATGGCCGCACTGCCCTGCTGCGAACTGTGAATTACGATGATGATCTGGAAAAATATCGCTTGCTGGCTGCGGCCGGCGCCAATCTGCAGGCCAGAGACCAGAGAGGCTGGACCCGCCTGCACTGGAGTGCCCGTGGTTTCGGCGACCGCACAGCAGAGCTGGCATGGCTGATTGACAAGGGGCTGCCCATTCACGCTGCCGATGATGAGGGCAACACCGCATTGCATGTCGCCATCGAGGACATCAGCCTGCGTTCAGTGCGCTGGCTGATTGAGCATGGCGCTGATCCCTATCGTAGCAACAGAGCCGGGCAAACCGCCTTCGATGTGGCGCGCATGGTTCGTGACAATCCCGCCGAGTATCACCTGCCGGCTGCGGTAAGCACTGAGCGGGCCGATGACGTTCGGGACTGGATGTCGAACCTGATTGAAGGCATGGAGAACTGGCGGATCGTGGTCTGGGATCATCCCAGGTACGGCAACATCACTGAAGGCAGCATTCAGGCGACGATGCGGTCGACCGGCCGCAGCCGTGACAGCATCATCCGGCAG
>SKXG01000403.1 GCA_007128525.1 Pseudomonadales bacterium
CATGAATTTCTCGCAGATGGCGCGATAGGCGGGGTCCACCTTCATCGCCATGTCTGCATCGGTCATGATCGGGTTGTAGCGGATCGACGGATCCTCAACATCAACCGGCTTGTCCTCTTCCTTGATGTCCACCGGCTCCCACTGCCAGGCACCGGCCGGGCTCTTCTTCGATTCCCACTCGTGGTTCAGCAGCATGGCAAAGTAGCCGTTATCCCACTTCGTCGGGTGCGTGGTCCAGGCGCCTTCCAGGCCGCTGGTCACAGTATCGCGACCGATACCGCGACCCACTTTGTTGTTCCAGCCCAGGCCCTGTTCTTCGACATCGGCGGCCTCGGGCACCGGCCCCAGGTTCGCCTCACTGCCGTTACCGTGTGCCTTGCCCACGGTATGCCCGCCAGCCGTCAGCGCCACCGTCTCTTCATCGTTCATAGCCATGCGCTCAAAGGTGATGCGCACATCCTGGGCCGTTTTCAGCGGGTCGGGATTGCCGTCCACGCCCTGCGGGTTGACGTAGATCAGCCCCATCATCACCGCAGCCAGAGGGTTCTCCAGTGACTCGCGATCGCCGGAATAGCGGCTGTTCGGGTTGTCACTCGGTGCCAGCCACTCTTTTTCCGCACCCCAGTAAATATCCTTTTCCGGATGCCAGATGTCTTCGCGGCCGAACGAGAAGCCAAAGGTCTTAAAGCCCATGGATTCATAGGCGACATTGCCGGCGAGGACGATCAGGTCCGCCCAGCTCAACTTGTTGCCGTACTTCTTCTTGATCGGCCACAGCAGACGCCGGGCCTTGTCCAAGTTGCCGTTGTCCGGCCAGCTGTTGATCGGCGCGAAGCGCTTATTGCCGGTGCCCGCACCGCCACGGCCATCGGCCACGCGATAGGTGCCGGCGGCGTGCCAGGCCATCCGGATCATCAGACCACCATAGTGACCCCAGTCTGCCGGCCACCAATCCTGGCTGTCCGTCATCAACTGGGTCAGATCTTTTTTCAGAGCGTCGAAGTCGAGTGTCTTGACTGCTTCGCGATAATCGAAGTCCGGATCCAATGGATTCGTTTTGCTGTCATGCTGGTGCAGGATGTCGAGGTTCAGGTTCTCCGGCCACCATTCCATGTTGTCCTTGCCGGTTGCCGTGTTACCGCCGTGCATGACCGGGCACTTGGCACCCGTATCTGACTGTTTCGTGCTCATCACTAGCCTCCTCCCTTAGCGGGACGTCCAACAATTGGCCAGCGTCATGCGGACCAAGTTCTGACTGAATGTGGAGGGATTGTGTGCCCTTTCCGGTGATTAACTCAAAGTGAAAATTTCTATGGGAGTGATAGGTGCTGCCTAAGTGGTAGCGCAGCCTCGAGAGCCTCATGGCGCTGCCAGGCGGCCTGGTGTGAACGCGGCTTAGCGTAACCGCTCTGGCGCCCTAACTGCCTGATCTGCAATGGTATGGGCCCTGGTTCGCAGCTTTACCCTCACGACTTGTTGCCAGAAGCCAGAGACTCCTATACTCACTGACTGGCAAACAAAAAAGCAACCAGGCCAGACGCCAATCAGTCCAAAAAAATGTGCTGCGGCACCAATGCAGGTGACACCATGGCCAAAGAACTCAAATCCGCTTGCTGTGTACTGCTGGCACTGCTGCTCACAGGCTGTGCGTCGGACTCAGCCACACGGAGCGGCATGCCGCCCAGCGAGGAAGACTTAATTGCCGGCATGCATGTGGTCGACTGCCTGCTGCCGGGCCAGCTTCGTAGCCTGGGCACCGGGACCTATCTCACAGCGCGCCGACCGGTTAAGACCACCGCCGCCGATTGCAACAGACGCGGCGGCGAGTACGTGGCCTACGACCGAGCCGACTATCAAACAGCATTGCGTGTCTGGATGCCTGCCGCGGAAGCCGGCGACGCAGAAGCGCAGGTCCATGTCGGTGAGATCTTTGAAAAAGGTCTGGGCACCGAACCCAACTACGATGCCGCCGTGCACTGGTATGGGAAGGCTGCCGAACAAGGCAATGAGCGCGCGCTGTTCAACCTGGGCACCCTGTATGAACAGGGCCTGGGCGTCGAGAAAGACCGCCTGACGGCTCTGAACTATTACCGCCAGGCCTGGGGCCTGCCGGAAGACAGCCTGATGTATCAGGCAACGGCGGAGCGGGAACGGGAGGCACTGCAGGCGGAACTCAACCGCGAGCTCGAACAAAAGGATGCACAGATTCGCGCGCTGGCCCGCCAGACCGAAGCGTTGCGAGAGCAACTCGAGGAAGCCACTCGGGAAGCCGCGGAGCGGGACGACGACGCCATGCTGGCCCGCAACCGTCGCCTGGAGGCCGAGCTGGAGTCGCTGACTCAGCTGGTCAGCGCTTTACGCGAAGATCGGGATCAAGTGGAGCAGCGGCTGGACGCCATACCTGCCCTGCGCTCTGCCGAAGCGCCCGCACCCGAGCGGCCCCCAGCAGAATTTACCCGCGTCGATGATCTCGAACTGGGCCGCTACTATGCGCTGGTCGTGGGCAATCGCAACTACCTGTCATTGGATCAACTGGAGACGCCGGTCAATGATGCACGCGAAATCGCCAGCATTCTGGAGAATCGCTACGGCTTTCAGGTTCAGTTGCTGATCGATGCCGATCGGCTCGATTTGATGCGGGCCATCAATGACCTGCATGAGCGGCTCGGAGAAGAAGACAACCTCCTCGTATACTATGCCGGCCATGGCACGTTGATAGACATTGGCCGACAGCGCGACACCGGCTACTGGCTACCCATCAATGCGGACCCCCCGCCCAACGACTCATTTTGGGTGCCAAACGAGTTCATCACCAATCATCTGGGCCGCTTCAAAGCCCGCCGTGTGCTCGTCATTGCCGACTCCTGCTACGGCGGCCTGCTGTCCACCTCTCCTGGCCATCTGTTCCTGGACAATGGGGCAGCGGCCGACAACCTGGACTATGTCCGCTACAAACTGCCGCGGCGCTCCAGGTTGCTGCTCTCATCCGGTGGTGACAAGCCGGTCCTGGACAGCGACGGTGGCAATCACTCCGTCTTTGCCCGGTACCTGATCGAAGTACTGCGCAACAATGATGCGATCATGACAGCGCCTGAGCTCTTCCAGCAGATCCGCGAACCGATCAGGGAGCGCGCCAGTGCTCAGGGTTTTGTCCAGGAGCCTGTGTACAAAAGTATCAAGAGCGCTGGGCACGAGGTTGGCGACTTCTTCTTCGTCCCGCAAACGTGATGCCGGCTCCGCCGCTACCGGATGCAACGGCGAATCTACAGGAAACCACAGCCATGGATAAGCAACGAACAAAAGTCCGCAACTATTTCAGCCCAGTGCCCGTTGTCCTGTTCCTGGGTGCGCTGTGCACTGCAAGCGTCGGGCTCGCCTGTGAGGGCGAGCGTCAGATCCGAACCTTCCAGGAAATTGAGGGTGAGCTTCAGGAGATTGATCTGGGCGGTGATATGCCGGGGAATATACTGTTCAGATGCCCCTCCAGTGTGGGGGACAGCACCTTGCTGCAACTCAGAAACTTTCTCTCGAGCCTGGCTGGCACCATCGATCAACAGCGGCGCCTGAGACGAGCCGGGCAGACTGGCTACCCCACCCACGGCGCCGCCAGCGGCGACAGCATTGGCGACTACGGACGTCTGTCGACCTTTGCGTCGGCTGACTACAACAATGTGGATCGAAGCCGGACCACTCTGGGCCAAGGGCTTACACAGGACAGCTTCAGCTTCACCTGGGGCGCGGACTATCGCCTTCGCGACACCTTGTTTCTGGGCGGCACCCTAAACCTGCTGTCCAGCGATACCGACATTGACGACAACCTCGGGTCCACCGACGTCAACACCATCGTCATGGGCTTTCATGGATCGCAGTACTGGCAAAACGACCTGTTTCTGGACTGGCTGGCCACACTCAGCTATTCCGATCTGGATATCGACCGAACAGACTTGGCCGGCTCCTACAAAGCATCAACGGATGCCTGGCACTGGTCCGCGGAGCTTTCCTTCGGTCACCAACTTTCCGTGAATCGCTGGCGCATCACACCCATCGCCCGTCTCTTCTACATGCGGGGCCAGTTGGATGGTTATACGGAAAGGGTGGTCTCGCAGTTTGGCGACCCTGAGGTCGCGGACAAACAAAGCCACAACCTGACGATGTTCGACTTGTCACTGCAAACTGACTATGTATTGCTTGCCAACTGGGGTGTGGTCATCCCCTCTTTCAAACTGGCCTATGAGCGTGATTTCTCCGGCACATCGAGTAGCTCCGGGCGCGTTCTCACCACGCAGGAAACCCTGCACATTTTCTATTCCGGCGAGACCGATGATCCCGACCGCAACACGGTGATGGCCAGGCTTGGCGTCTCGGCGCAGTTTCAGCGCGGTCTGTCGGCATTTATCAACTACCAGCACCTGCTCGGTCACGACTATTTCGACCGATACCACATAGGTGCCGGTATCAGATACGAGATTCCGCTTGGTTTTGCCGGTTTTTAGGCAGAGGCTATCGAACCTCGGGGCGCTGGGTGCACTTGTGCTTGGCTCGTGCGGGCTGTCAGGCTGCCAGACGCCGGCCCATGAGCAAATCAACCGGTATGCCACTGACCAGGGGATGACTCGTAGCCTGGTCCCTGGCGCCGGGTTTCAGCATGTCATCTACGAATCAACAGCCAACCCGGATAATGGACGATGGCATCTTTATATCGAAGGCGATGGCCAGCCCGGCCGTTACGGCGATCAAGCCAGTGCTGACCCCACACCCCGCAGGCCCGTTGCCCTGCAGTTGATGGCGCTGGATTCGGCGTCGTCGATTTATCTGGGCCGACCCTGCTACTTTGGTCAGCACCAGAGCCCGGCCTGCCAATCAGAGTTCTGGACTTCGGCCCGATTCGGGTCCGAGGTGGTCGACAGTCTGGCCGAGGCCGCGACTCAGTTGCTGACGGAACGATCCGCCGCCGAGGTCGTCCTGATAGGGTACAGCGGCGGTGGTGCCCTTGCCACGCTGCTGGCAGATCGAATACCGAATGTGCAACTGGTGTTGACGCTTGCTGCCAACCTGGACACGGAAGCCTGGGCCCGGCAGGGCAACTTTCTGCCACTCGACGCCTCACAGAACCCGATTCACACCGCACAACTCTCGGGCATTGCGCATCGCCACTATGCAGGAGGCAGCGACGACAACGTTCCCGTTGGCATCATTGCTGAATTCGCACGGATGCACCAGGGCGAACTCCGTGTCATGGCTGGTTTCAATCACCACTGCTGCTGGCAGGCGGCCTGGCCGGCCATTTTGCAGGATGCAACAGCCCTGCTTGAAAACTCACCTTGATACCGGCAAACGGACTTCACTATGGCTGCTGATGAAGACGACAAGCCCACCCGCATCATTTCGGACGACAACCCGGACAGCAACAAACGGCCTGACCCGGAGCAGTCGCACGGACAGGCGCAGGATACGTCTGCAGCGGACGAACCAACACGGCTGCTAGAAGGCGAGGACGAAGCGGCGCCAACGCGATTACTCGACAGTGGCGACGATGCCACCGAAATCATGGCCGAAGCCGGGCCCGCGGGCGCCGTCGCGTCCCTGCAGCCCGGTCATGTGCTCAACAACAGGTTCCGCCTCGAAGAGAAGCTCGGCCAGGGTGCTATGGGGGCGGTTTTTCGTGCGGTCGATCAGCGCCGTGTAGAGGCCGGTCATCATAATCCCCATGTCGCCATTAAACTGATCAGCGGCAACTTCGCGCAGGACGCTCGTGCCTTCGTGGCGCTGCAACGCGAGACGGACAAGTCACAGACTCTGGCCCATCCGAACATCATTACGGTCCACGACTTTGATCGTGATGGCGATGTCTTTTTCATGACGATGGAGCATCTGGTCGGTGCAACCCTGGATCGCTACAGCAAAGATCCGGATCGCTCCCGGGCTCGCAGCCTTGTGCTGATCGAGGACATTGCCAACGGCGTGGCCTACGCACACAGGCGCAATGTCGTGCACTCGGATCTCAAGCCGCAGAACCTGTTCCTGACCGATGACGGCCAGCTGAAGATTCTTGATTTTGGCATCGCACGCGCCTTTTCCAACATGGACGGTACCGGTGCCTATTCCAGGGATCCGGCCGAGATCGTCGGCCTGACCCCGGCCTATGCCAGTTGCGAGATGTTTGACGGCGAGGAGCCGCACCCTGCCGATGATGTCTACGCCCTGGGCCTGATCGCCTACGAATTGCTGACGGGCGACCATCCATTTGACAGGAAAACAGCCACAGAGGCCCGTGTCGAGGGGCTAAAGCCGAAACGCGTTCGTGGCCTGAAGCGCCATCAGTGGAACGCCATCGCCAAGGCACTGGCGTTTGAACGTGCCGATCGCTGGCAGGATGCAGAGCAGTTTCGGCGCCAATTCTCCGGGGCTGGACGACGCGTCAGACAGCTGTCCACGGCCCTGGTGGTTGCGGTCATGGGCTTTTCCGCCTATCTGCTGCTCCATGACCCCGAACCCGGTCCGGAGATTCCTTTCAGTCAATTGCCCGCTGAAACCCAGCAGCAGATCACCAGTGATCTGGCCGAGGGCAGACAGGCGCTCGAGTTCGCAGACATCAACGGTGCCTTGTTCTATTTCGATCGTGCCTATAGAGCGCATCCACGAAACCCTGAGGTCATGCAGGAACTGCGCAACCTTGTGGATCAGGTTATGGTGCGACTCGATGCACCAGACTCACCGATGTCGCTTCGTGATCAGCACTACACCGTAAGCCAGCTTCTGAACTACGAGTCTCTGGCACACAACCCCAGACTGAACGCACGAGAGGACGAGCTGGCGGCACAGCTCGAATAATCAGTCGGTGTTGAAAAAGCGCATGCGGAGATTGTGCAGCGCGCGCTTGATTCTATCGAAGAGCGCGCGATCAGTGGGCGCTTTAGTGCCACTGTCAGGAGTACTGACGACCCAATCCGGCGGCAGCTCAAAGGCTAGCTCAGCGCTTCCCATACGAATGACGTCGCCGTGCTGCAAGAAGGTGGACAGTCCACGCCGACCGTTAACGAAGGTTCCGTTGGTAGACATCCAGTTCACCACTTTCCATTTGGTGCCGTCCTGAACTAGCTGGGCATGTTGGCCCGAGACGCTGACGTCCGGAATGCTGATATCAACGCTCTCGGCGTCACGACCCAGCTTCCATGTGTGATTTCCAGTCTTACTGCCGCCGTCGAGCTCGAAGAGTTTGCCCCGAACATCGCCGCTCAGGCCCACCAGCCGAGGTGTGGTGCCGGGCGGTGCCACTTCGATGCGCCCGGCTCGGTAGTCAGCGGCCGCATCAGAGTCTTCACCCTCAACAAAAAACTCGGTGCCGGACGCCTGCTCCAG
>SKXG01000314.1 GCA_007128525.1 Pseudomonadales bacterium
CGCCAACAACCAGCCGGTACGGTCACCGGCCAGGCGATACAGCCAGGGTGCCAGAGCGGCCAATACGAAGCCGGACAAAACGGCTGTCAACATAGCTTTAGATCCCTGTGAATCCGCCTTCCCCGCGCCAGTGCGGTCTGAGCGCACTGCCGGCCATTTCGTTTTCTTACGCCGTTACAGGATTCAGCACCGTCGTACAGCCGCCGGCCACGCCGGACTGCAGATTGGACGAACTGACATGCTGGCTCCTGGCTCAGCGGTGGCAGCGCAGTACGCTCTGCCTACCAACACCGGCCCGCATGCCGCTGCGGGACGCACCAGGTTGACTTCTGAATATCTGGTTAGACAAAGTCAAAACAGATCATGGCGAAAAACACTAGCAGGCTGGCACAGGCGGGGCAACGCTGGTCGGGGCTGGCCATTCCGGTTAGAATCCAGGCAAAGCCTGAATTGAAGTCAAAAAGTATGCGTCAACGGCCTGACAACAATGCGAAGAACCTGGCGAAGAACCGGGCAAAGAACCGAGTAAACAACCGGGCGACGAGCAAGGCAACAACCGGTCATGCCTGGGCACCCCGGCTGCTCGACAACCCGCCACCGCAGAGCGATCAGCTCAAGCAGATGCGGCGCGAACGCTATTATCAGTGTGACGGGCAGTGGTATTTCCGCACCCGCGAAGGCTTTGACATCGGCCCCTATGACAGCCGCAGCATTGCGGAAGCTGAGGCCGAGCAACTCGCGGCGCTGCACCATCGTGCGGAACGCCGCCTCGTCAGCGCCTGACCTGACTCGCAGCAGTCACCAAAGTAACCCCTAGTCGGGGTTCTGCCGGAATCGATACAACTCCAGCGTATCCCAGGCATCCATAATGCCCCGAGTCCAGACGCCCAGATGCGTCAGCGCGCCGTTCACGGCGCGATCGCCACGTGACTCCGGCGGGCCCAGATCATCGGCAGAGGCATCGCGGGTGACCGCGGGCCCATAGACCAGATCCCCACCTTCAACCACGATCGCCGCCTGCCGGCCAGCCCCGTTGTGATAGTCCGTCTCAATATAGGCCAGTGGCAGCGTCGAGCCGGCTTCACACAACGCCTGATACAAAGCTGCACCCAGGCCGGGGCAGTCGTTAAATGGCGTTGGCTGATCCGTATCCGCATCACCCAGCTCAGCGCGCAGGCGTCGACCAATCAGGCACAGCGCATAGTCCTGCGGCAGATATTGCGTCCGGGCCAAGCGCCAGTTCGCGCACAGGGACTCCAGCACTTCACGATGCCCCAGCACCGCATTGATCGCATGACCATCTGAACGCACCGTCCCGCTCCTTTCTCAATCCGGTTTGCCTGACAGTGGCGCCATCAGACGCGTGAACCACCGTTCCAGCGCAGCAGGTTCAGGAACTCGCGCCGGTTGGTCGGCCCGTAAGTCCGGAAGTGCGGATCCGGCGCCTCACGGTAAGCCTGCCGACTACGCATCACCCGGTCGGCCCGCAATTTCGGCAACAAATCCTCAACATGTCGACCATAAGGCTTCAGGGCATTCAGCCCAAAGACCTTGGCACGCAGCGCCGGGGTGATCTTCGGATAGTTGTAGCGGTGGCGCCAGTCCTCGGCAATCTGAAAACTGCGAAAGGCCTGAATCTGATCCTGTGGTGAGCCATACCAAATCGAGTCGGTTCCCCACAGCACGTTGTCCTCGCCGCAGTACTTGAGCAGCTTGCCCATGGTGTGCGCGGCGCTGTCCGGGTCACGCATCAGAAAGCGCCAGGTGCTGCCGAGCTCGGCATAGACGTTGGCGTTCGGCGCCACGTCATTCTCGATCAATGAGGTCACCAGCGCATCCACGCCATCGCTGCGCTGAGGATCATAGGGGCCCTCTGCAGCGCCCGTCACGTAGCCGGAGTGATAAACCAGAAAGCTGATGTCCGGAAACAGTTTGGCCACGCGGCCAATGTCGGCACAGGTCGAATGCTCATAGGATTCGGGCCCGAACGGCAGCCCTTTGTGCACAGCCACGATCTTGACTCCCAGGGCTCGGGCCTTCTCCAGAAAGGGAATGCCCACATCTTCATCGTCCAGGAAGAAGCCCTTGCCGTCCGGACCCCACTGCGTATAGGTCTTCCAGGCACAAACGCCCCATTGTTCTGCCAGCGTATCCATCTGCTGCAGATCACCGTCCTGATTGGGATTGACCCGTCCGTGCACCAGCATCCGATGGGTACCGTCGAGCTTCTCGACAATCTCAGCGGTGGCGGTCGCTTCTTCGATGGTCAACGGCTCAGCGTCGGCACGCGACGGGACAAAGGACAGCACCATCAGGTCGGTGTCCGAGTCCATGAAGACGTCCTGGATAAATTGATCCGAGTCAAAACAGTTCAGATAAGCACGACCCCCACCGGCATCAGCGGCACAAGGGTTCATCTGCGCCAGAAAAGACAGCGGTCGGGCATCATCCGGCAGCTCACGCAGCCAGGCACCCTGCGGATTTACGAAGTGCCCCTGCACATCGAAGATAAACTCATCACCTTCAAGCGCGGCACTGGCCAGCTCAGGGTCGACCGCGGCATCGGCCGTCAGCTCAAAGTAGCCACCCGCTTTGCCCGCGGCCGCGTAGGCGGTATTGAATGCCAGCAACGTTGAGGCCGCGCCACAGGCACTGACCAGAAAGGAACGCCGGCCCACACCGGTACGCTTGGCATTGGCACTGGCCATGCGGTGCGCCAGGCGATTGGCCTGGCGATGCAGCGGCGTCAGCGGTACCGGTTCAAACTCGCCATTGGATGTACTGTCCAGTTTCACGGGCAGCCGTGTGCCCTGCGGATCCCTCTGACCGGGTCTGCTCATATCCACCTCCCTTTTATCGGCGTCTGCTGCGCCGTTTCCCATGGCCAAATCAGGCACGGAAGGCGGACACTTGTCAATGCGCAACATCGCCGGTAGCCCGATCATTGTGGATTCGATACAACTAACCCGATAGAGTCTGACCGAGTCCAGAGCCAGCGAGGGGGCGCAGCAGGGCCGTATGAAGCCAACCGACATCCACGACCCGAACTACTTCCACAAAGTGGTCGATTGCCAGTGGGCCTGCCCGGCTCACACACCTGTTCCCGAGTACATCCGGCTGATTGCGCAGCAGCGTTATACCGAAGCCTACATGATCAACTGGGAATCGAACGTATTTCCGGGGATCCTCGGCCGCACCTGCGACCGGCCCTGCGAACCGGCCTGCCGCCGTGTGCGCACGGAAGAAGAACCGGTGGCCATCTGCCGGCTTAAGCGCGTTGCAGCAGACAACAAAGGCGAGATTACCCATCTGCTGCCGGAAGTGCCGAAACAGAAAAACGGCAAACGAGTGGCGCTGATCGGCGCTGGCCCGGCTTCGCTGGCGGTGGCACGCGACCTGCTGCCGCTCGGTTACGAAGTGCACCTGTTCGAGAAAGATGCCAAGGCCGGCGGCATGATGCGCACCCAGATTCCTGCGTTCCGCCTGCCGGCCGAGGTGCTCGAGGAAGAAGTCGACATGATCCTCGACATGGGCGTGATCCCACACTTCGGTCAGGAAATCACCAGCATGAAAGCGCTGCTCGACGAAGGCTTTGATGCCTACTTCGTCGGCACCGGCGCGCCACGTGGCCGCGACCTGCCGGACCTGCCCGGTCGCCAGGAAGCCGATGCGCACATTTCCATCGGCATCGAATGGCTGGGTGGCGTGGCCTTCGAGCACATCGACCGTATCGACGGCAATGTGATCGTGCTCGGTGGCGGCAATACGGCAATGGACTGCTGCCGCACTGCCAAACGGCTCGGTGCCGACTCTGTAACCGTGGTTGTGCGCTCGGGCTTTGACGTCATGAAAGCCTCACCATGGGAAAAAGAAGATGCCATGGCCGAGGGCATTCCAATCGTCAACAATCGTCCACCCCTGGAGTTCATCCACGAGAACGGACGTCTGAAAGCCGTGCGCTTTCAGTGTGTCGCGCCCGTAACCGGCGCAGACGGCAAGCTACGCAACGAACCCACCGGGGAACCCGACGTCATCATGCCGGCAGATCATGTGCTGATGGCCATCGGGCAGGAGAACCATTGCCCGTGGATTGAACGCGACATTGGCATTGAGTTCGATCGCTGGGATTGCCCGGTACTGGACCCGGACACGCTGCAGTCCACCAACCCAAAGATTTTCTTTGGCGGTGATTCCGCCTTCGGGCCGGAAAACATCATCTGGGCCTCGGCGCACGCACACAAGGCCGCCATCTCCATTCATCTGGCCTGCCAGGGCAAAGACCTGAAAGCAGAGCGGCCACCGAAGCGGGTCAACCTAGTGAGCCAGAAGCTTGGCATGCACGAGTGGGGGTACGACAACGCCCATGATGCGGCCAAGCGCTATGCGGTTCCGCACGTCGATACCGCCGTCGCACTACGCGACATCAAGGTTGAGGTGGAACTGGGTTTTGATCAGGAACTCGGCTTCAAGGAAGCTCAGCGCTGCCTGAACTGTGACGTCCAGACCGTCTTTACTGACAAACTGTGCATTGAGTGCGACGCCTGCGTGGACATCTGTCCAGTGGACTGCATCACCTTTACCAACAACGGTGCGGAGGAAGAACTGCGTCAGCGACTCAACGCCCCGGCACAGAACACTGAGCAGGATCTGTATGTGTCGGGCGAACTCAATACCGGACGCATCATGGCCAAGGACGAAGATCTGTGTCTGCACTGCGGGCTCTGTGCCGAGCGCTGCCCGACCAATGCCTGGGACATGCAAAAATCCGTCATCACCATCCCTCAGCTCGCCATCTACGCCGAACACAGCCAGCGCAACGCCGCGGCGGACAACAGCGCCCAACAGGCAGACCCTGATCTGGCGCTGACACAACCCCGCTGGCGCCCCTGGCATGCCAGACAAAAACCGCAGGCCGCTGTAAAGCTTGCCGCCAACCGCTGATCGCAGGGACGCTTTATGACCAGCTACAACGACTTCGTCATCAAGTTTGCCAACGTCAACGGCTCGGGCTCGGCAAGCGCCAACGGCATGTTTGCCAAGGCACTGTTCCGGATGGGCATCCCCGTTGGCATCCGTAACATCTTCCCTTCCAACATTCAGGGTCTGCCGACCTGGTTCGAGGTACGGGTCAGCGAGCATGGCTATCTGGGCCGTCGGGAAGGCGTCGACATTATGGTGGCGATGAATGCCGCGACTTACGGCGAAGACGTGGCCAGCGTCCTTCCAGGCGGCTACCTGATCTATGACAGCAGCCGCCCCATGCCGCAGGAATTCAATCGCAGCGACATCAACATCTTCGGCATTCCCATTGCCGATATGCTGCTGGATCAGTTTGATGATCCGAAACAGCGCAGCCTGTTCAAGAATATCGTCTATCTCGGGGCCATGGCTGCGCTGCTGAACATCGAAACCAAGGTGCTCACTGACATGCTGCAGGAGCAATACGGCAGCAAGAAGCATTTGCTGGAACCCAACGAACGCGCCATGGCGCTTGGTTACGAGTTCGCCCGCAGCGAACTGCCGGCGCCCCTGTCCTATCAGGTTCGGCGCTGCAACGCCATCGGTGAGCGCATACTGATCGATGGCAATACAGCGGCCGCCTTGGGCTGCCTGTATGGGGGCGCCACTGTCTGTGCCTGGTATCCGATCACACCGTCGACATCGCTGGCAGAAGCCTTCGAGCAGTATGCCAACAAGTATCGTGTCGACCCGGATACGGGCGAGAAACGCTTTGCCGTTGTGCAGGCCGAAGATGAACTGGCCGCCATGGGCATGGTGATTGGTGCCGGCTGGAATGGAGCACGGGCTTTTACCGCAACCAGCGGGCCAGGTGTATCACTGATGAGCGAATTCCTTGGCCTGGCCTACTTTGCCGAGATACCGGCGGTGCTGATCGACGTCCAGCGCGCCGGGCCGTCCACCGGCATGCCAACCCGAACGCAGCAGGCCGACCTGCTGGCTGCCACTTACGCCTCCCATGGCGATACAAGGCACCCGGTGCTGATTCCCAGCACGCCCAAGGAGTGCTTTGACTTTGCCGCTGACGCGCTGGACCTCGCCGATCGCCTGCAGACACCGGTCATTCTGTTGACCGATCTGGAGCTCGGCATGAACGACACGCTGTCGGAACCCCTGCAGTGGGATGACAGCCGCCGTTATGACCGCGGCAAAGTCTACACAGCTGAAGACCTCGAGCAGGTCGAGCGTTACGGCCGCTATCTGGACCCCGACGGCGACGGTATCGGTTATCGGACCTATCCCGGCACACACCCGGACAAAGGCGCCTTTTTTACGCGCGGCACGTCGCGTGATGCCTATGCGGCCTATACCGAAGCACCGGAAGCCTACACCGAGAACATGGAGCGGCTACTGCTGAAGTGGCAGACCGCCAGCCGCCTGGTGCCCAAGGCCGAGCTTCAACAGGGCACGCACACCAGGCCTTATGGCCTGATTTACTACGGCACCAGTGCAACGCCTATGCAGGAAGCGATCGACCTGCTGACCGATGACGGCATTCACCTGGATACATTGCGCATCCGGGCCATCCCGTTCGGCACAGAGGTTGACCGTTTTATTGATGAGCATGAGCTGCTGTTTATCGTTGAGCAGAATCGCGATGCCCAGATGAAGAGCATCCTCGTCAACGAGCTGGAGATACATCCAGCCAAGCTGGTTCCGGTGCGTTACTTTGGCGGGCTGTCGATCTCCGCCGATTATATTGTGCAGGAGATTCAAACCTACTTTGCCGCCAACCGCCTGCCGCGCCTGTCTGAGGTGAAATCATGACATTCATTCCGAAACCAAAGGTCCGGCACCCGCAGATTCCGGTCAATGAGCTCGGGCTGACTCACCGCGACTATGAAGGTGCGGTATCGACATTGTGTGCCGGCTGCGGCCACGACTCGGTCAGTGCCGCCATTATTCAGGCCTGTGCCGAGCTGTCTCTGCCGCCGCACAGAGTTGCCAAAGTCTCTGGCATCGGCTGCTCGTCAAAAACGCCGACCTACTTTCTGGGTCGTTCACACGGCTTCAATTCCGTGCACGGTCGAATGCCATCAGTGGCCACCGGCGCCAACCTGGCCAACCGTGACCTGTACTGCATCGGCATTTCCGGCGACGGCGACAGCGCATCCATCGGCATGGGCCAGTTCGCACATATTGTCAGGCGTCAGCTCAATATGCTGTATATCGTCGACAACAATGGCACCTATGGCCTGACCAAGGGGCAGTTCTCCGCCAGCGCCGACGTGGGCAGCACCACCAAGCGCGGAGAACCCAACGTCCAGCCCCCGATCGACCCGGTACTGACCGCCATTTCCCTGGGCTGCACCTTCGTCGCCCGCAGCTTC
>SKXG01000398.1 GCA_007128525.1 Pseudomonadales bacterium
ATACCGAGGAAACCTTCACTGCGGATAAAGTCCCAGACGTCCGGCGGCAAGTCGGCATCGCGTTGAATCTGCCAGTCGTCGAGCATGGCCAGGAGCTTCTGCAGCGGGCCGTCGATGAAGGCCTGCTCTTCACGGGTCAGTCTGACCGGTTCCGCAGACAGCAAGCGCAGCCACTGCGGCCGCCCAGACAAGATTTCGGCATCTCACCAGACGTCTCCGGGCTTGAGGGCCTGAGATTCCGTTTCTGAAATCGAAGGCATGGCCGCCTGCACTTGCTTGAACAGGGGACCACTGATGAACCTTTGCCGCCAGGAAGTCATGTGCTGCCTCGTATTGGGTCGATGGGGTAAAGCCTGTCAGGCTGCCGTTGATTGGTCCACATATAAGCAGAGTGTCTGACCGTCCATAGGTTCCCTCTGTCAGACCACAGGTGCAAGCCATGCCTGCCCGCGACACATGGCCCGGCACAGGATATACCCCAGGATCGTGGCATGCGTTCCCGGCAGACGCTGCAGAGGGCGGTGGATTCAGGCATCATGTGCGGTGCATCCTTAATGAATAGGAAGTGATTTATCCGTGAGCACCCCACATATGACTTTGCTGACTGTGATGAATCCTCGGCTGGCGCACCTGCCTTTCGTGTTGCTGTTGTTGGCGCTTCTGGCGGTGACACCCGGACCCAGGGTCGTTGCAGAAACGGCAAACGACTGCGACGCCGAGCTCAATGCCTGGATTGACGGGCGCCTGGGCGCAACCTTGCTGCTGAACACCTATCTGAATCCGGTTGGACTGCAGTGGTCCACCGAGGACTGCGTCGTTTATCTGGAAGGCCAGGTCGAGTCGGAGATCGAACACCAATTGGTGTCACGCTTGGTGGAAGGCATTGCAGGCGTACGTAATGTAGAAGACGGCATACGCGTCACCCAGGCGGCTGTGAGCCCGGAAGCGCAGCAGTTGATTTCCGAGCAGATGGCGTTTCGCGGCTGGGTAAGGGATGCGACACTGACCGCTCAGGTGCAGTACAAGCTCAGCACCAATCGGAGCCTGAACGCCGACAACATCGAGGTGGAGACGGACGACAGTGTCGTCGTCCTGCGCGGCGAAGTTCCGGGTATCAGCGATCGTTCAATGGCCGAGGCCGTAACCCGAAACACCGAAGGCGTGGAAGCTGTACGCAATCTGCTCGACGTCGCAAACTGAACCTGTGTTTAGTGCCCGCCCGTCCGGAAGCCGGGTGGGCGGGCATTTGTGTTGGTGTATTCAATGCACCATCGTGGTCCGTTAAGGATCCTGACCAATAGTTGGAGGTACCATGAAGTTCGAGTTACCTGAACTGCCGTATGCGCGGGATGCCCTGGAGCCGCATATCAGCAAACAGACCTTTGATTACCATTACGGCAAGCACCATCAGACCTACGTGGACAAGCTGAATGCTGCAGTAGCTGATGAGCCGGAAACAACGCTGGAAGAAGTCATTGCCCGCAAGGATCCGAAGACTTTCAATGCGGCGGCCCAGACCTGGAACCACACGTTCTTCTGGCACAGCATGACCCCAGGCGGTGGCAAGCTGGAAGATGACCGGCTCAAGAAGCTGATCAACGAAGCCTTTGGCGACTTGGATACCTTCAAGAAGACCTTTGTCGAGAAGGCTGTGGCGCAGTTCGGTTCCGGCTGGGCCTGGCTGGTCCAGAACGAGGACGGCAAGCTCGACATCATCACCACCAAGGACGCCGAGACCCCGCTGGGCAGCAAACAGCGACCGCTGTTGACCCTGGACGTCTGGGAGCACGCGTACTACCTGGATTACAAGCATGACCGCAAGGGTTTTGCCGAGACCTTCCTGAACCATCTGGCGAACTGGTCATTTGCCGCCAGCAATCTGCGGTAGGGCACCTCTCCAGCCCATCGCAGCCCCCCGCGGCCACAGTGGTGGCCCGGGGCGGCAATCCGGTGTTTAATACGCGACTTGATTTTCTGGCCCCCGGTTGCGATTGCCGGGTGGGCTTGTGCTTTTGGCGCTCTCGGGCGCCTTTCGGCTATTTGGGCAGTGGGTTTTGGCCGGTGCGCTGCGGTGTCGGCCGGTGTATTGAAGGAGAGTCCGTCGATGGCGAGGACAGGCGTATTTGCGCCCTGGCAACGTCAGGGAGAGCCCCTGGCGATCAGCAAAACAGGCTATGACCTGCTGCGTGATCCGTTGCTCAACAAAGGTGCGGGCTTCTCCGATGAGGAGCGCACCACATTTGGTCTGCACGGCCTGCTGCCGGCAGCGGTTCAGAGTCTGGCCGATCAGGCACGGAACGAGTACCGCGTGATTGCTGCCAAGGGTTCGCCGCCGGAACGCTTTCTGCACCTCTCCGAGCTGATGAGCCAGAACGAGCATCTGTTCTATCGTGTGCTCAATGAACACCTGAATGACTTGATGCCTGTTGTCTACACACCGACTGTAGCCTGGGCGACGCGGAACTTCGGGCGGGCCTATCAGACCCGGCGCGGTGTCTGGTTGACGCCGGACCACAGTGGGCAGATGGCTGAGGTGCTGCGTACCGCCGTGGCTGAGCGGCAGATCCGGCTGATCGTGGCGACCGACAATGAAAGCATTCTGGGTATTGGCGATCAGGGGGCCGGCGGCGTTGCGATCGCCATCGGCAAGCTGGCGCTGTATACGGCCGGCGCCGGAATTCCGCCGTCGGCCACTTTGCCCGTCAGCCTGGATGTAGGAACCAACAACCAGGAGCTGCTTGATGACCCGGCGTACACGGGCTATCGGCAGCCGCGCCTGCGGGGTGCCGACTACGATGCTTTTGTCGATGAGTTCGTCGAGGCCGTTCGTGTGGTCTGTCCTGGCGCTCTGATTCAGTGGGAGGACTTTCGCAAGGATGCCGCAGCACGCATTCTCGAGCGCTATCGGGGCCAGATTCCCTCCTTCAATGACGATATTCAGGGTACCGGCGCTGTGGCCCTGGCGGCCGTGCTCAGCGCCAACCGGATTTCCGGGATGGCGCTGGGGGATCACAGAATCGCCGTATACGGTGCCGGCGCTGCCGGCCTTGGCATCGTCCGCCAGCTGCGCAACGCGCTGCGCAATGCCGGGTTCAGCGATGCCGAGCAGATGGAGCGTGTGGCTGCGCTGGACAGCCGCGGGCTGCTGGTTACCGATCAGGAGATTCGTGAAGACTACAAGCGCGAACTGGCCTGGCCACCGGAGCTGGCGGCGCGTTTTGGCATCGGCTCTGAACGGGACCTGGAAACGCTGGTTCGTCTCTACAAGCCAACAGTCCTGATCGGTACCTCTGGGCAGCCCGGATCTTTCAGCGAAACCATCGTCCGGACGATGGCAGAGCATTGCTCGCACCCGGTGATCCTGCCGTTCTCCAACCCGACCGAGTATGCAGAAGGTCTGCCGGAAGACATACTGCGCTGGAGCGACGGTACCGCGTTGGTTGCGACCGGCAGCCCGTTTCCAGCCGTCACTTATCAAGACCGGACCATCCGTATCGGTCAGGGCAACAATGTGTTCATCTTTCCAGGCCTGGGCTTTGGCGCGCTGCTGGGGCAGCCGTCGCAGATCACCGACACACATGTGACAGCCGCTGCCATGGCGCTGGCGGATCATGTGTCGCCGGAAGAGTTGGCCGCCGGCCAGTTGTTCCCGAACGTCGACCGGCTGCGCGAGATCTGTCGCGAAGTTGCCGTGGCTGTGGTCGATTGCATCCTGGAAGAGCGGGGGGAACAGTTGCCTCGAGAACGCCTGCGCAGCGAGGTCGAGTCACTGATGTGGCGCCCTGAATATCCCCACTATCTGGTTTCCTGACAGGTTGCGGAAAAAAAAGCGCCGGCTGATGCCGGCGCGAAATTAGGGCAGATGGGGTTTCGTGGAGAGGGGATGGTCTGCCCTAGTGGAGCTTGAATCTGTCTGCGATGCGTTGCGTCACTCAGGGCATTACATGGGTGGCATCTCTTCCGGAGCGTCCTGCTGGGCGCCAGCTTCCGGCATGGCGTCGTCCGGTTGCGCTTCCGGTGCCGGCTGCGGCTGGGGTTCCGGCTCCGGCTCGTACTCCGGCAGATCCAGGTCTTCACCTGATGCGCTCAGAGCTGCCATGGCGTTGTCAAATTCGTCCTGGTCCAGCCAGCCCGTGCCGGATTCGTCGAATTCATCGAAGCGCAGTTGCAGGCTGGGCACCAGGGCCGCTTCTTCATAGGTGATCTGGCCATCCTGATCCTTGTCCAAGGTGTCGAATTCGATCGACTCGTAGGCCAGTGCGGCCCCAGACACCAGCAGACCACCAGCCAACAGCGCCGCCAGCAGACTGCCCCGGTGTCGCGGTGCTGCTGTACATTGGGCGCGTGAGTTGGCGTTGTTGGTCTGATAGGGCATGCCTGCCTCCGGGTGTGTATTCATGAACATTCGTCTGACCGGACGCCTTTTCCTGCGCATGTTGCGGCTTCTACACTGCTGCGGCATTGACGGCGGCCGTCACCCAGAAGAATGCAGTGATCATGCCAGCCCGGCAGACCGGCCCGTTGTGAAACGCCAGGCGTCGCTGGAGCCGCCGTCAGTACTGAGGATGGGCATCGGCCGGCGACGGCAGGCCCGGCCCTTTGCGTGCGGCGTGTCAGTCAGAGCGGCGGGTGTTGTTGCTGATCTGCGACAGCGTTGTGTCAGATTGACCCGGTCAGTGTGTCAACAGGACGCTTCAGAACTGGTGCTTGCCGATGCCATGCCGGCTCAGCAACTTGTAAAAGTCGGTCCGGTTGCGTTGCGCGTAGCGGGCCGCCTGACTGACATTTCCACCGGTCAGCTTGAGCAGCTGAATGAGGTAATCGCGGGTGAAGGCATCGCGGGCCTCGTCATAGGAGGGCAGATCCGAGCCACGCTCATTCTCGGAGAGTGCGTCAAGGACCTGAGAGGCCGGTATGACCGGTGCTGTGGACAACGCGACATTGCGTTCCACCATGTTGCGTAGCTGGCGAACATTCCCAGGCCAGGGTGCCCGGACCAGCAACTCCATGGCTTCCGGTGCATATACCCGTTTCTTGCCATTGCTGGCTGCAGTCTGTTCCAGAAAGTGATGGACGAGCAGTGGAATGTCTTCACGGCGGTCGGCCAGTGCGGGCAGCTCCAGCGAGACCACGTTGAGCCGGTAGTACAGGTCTTCGCGGAAATGGCCATCGGCAATGGCCTGCGTCAGATTGCGATGGGTTGCAGTGACCAGGCGCAGATCCACGCTGTGGCTTGCCGTGGCACCCAAGGGCCGCACCTGGCGTTCTTCCAGAACGCGCAGCATCTTGGCCTGCAGCGCCAGTGGCATGTCGCCGATCTCATCGAGGAACAGGGTGCCGCCACTGGCAGCCCTGATCAGGCCTTCGCGATCCTGACTGGCGCCGGTGAAAGCGCCTTTGACGTGCCCGAACAGTTCTGACTCGAGCAGGTCGTGCGGAATGGCGGTGCAGTTCAGGGTGACCCAGGGGCCGTTGGCGCGCGGACTCTGCTGATGAACATAACGCGCCAGCAGTTCCTTGCCGCTGCCTGTCGGGCCCTGTATCAGTACGGGGACATTGGACTCCGCTGCCAGCCGGGCGTCGGCCAGCAAGGTCTGCATACGGTCGCTGTGTGTGATCAGCGGAATGTCATCGCCGGGTGCCGGACTCTGCTCGCCGCCGTAGGTTTCAATGGCACGTTCGATCTTGCTCAGTAGCTCGGCCTTGTCGACGGGCTTGGTGACAAAACCAAAAGCCCCGCGCTGCATGGCTTCCACCGCATCCGGGATGGTGCCGTGTGCGGTGATGATCAATACCGGCAGTGCCGGGTGCTGACGCTGCAGCGCATCGAGCAGGCGCAAGCCGTCCATTTCCTCCATCCGCAGGTCCGTGATGACGAGCTGTGGTTGCGCGGTTGGTACGCGTGACAAGGCTTCCCGTGCACTGCTGGCGGTGCTGATGGCAAAGCCTTCACGTTCCAGACGCAGGCGCAGCAGATGCAGGTGGTCCAGGTCGTCATCGACCAAAAGCAGACGTCCTGTCGTCATCCGTCGCCCTCTGGGTCACGTGCCTGTGATCGGAAGCCACGGCTGGCTTCGTCGATGGAGGTCTCGATACCGGTCAGGGCGTCGATTTGCTGCTGCAGGCGGGCCAGTTCGGCCTGCTGCGCCAGGCTGGCCTGCACCTGCTCAAGCCGCAGCCGTGCCAACCGTTGCAGGTCCGGGTTCAGATCGTCCACCGCCGAGCCGCTGAGCAGGGCCTGCAGGTGACGTTCGGCCGCGACCTGGTGACGCAGTGGTTGATCCGGCTGACTCAGCACCAGCGACAACCGCAGCCGATTGGTGGCGCCGGGATTTGCGGCATAGGCGTCCCGCAGCTGGTTGAGCAGCTCGCCGCGGACACCATTGGCGGACTGCACATAGTGATCGAGCAGGCGCAGATGATCGCTGAGCGCCAGGCCAGGCGTTACATCAGGCGTCGTTGACCCGGTAACGGGGTGCGTTGGCTCTGGCTGGGTCTGGTGCCCGAGCAGCATGCAGCCGCTGAGCAGGGCGCCAATGGCCATCAGGCCCAGCAGCTTGTAACTGCGCCTGCAGTTGTATGCCGCGCTGTAGCCTGAGAGGCGCCAGCCTGGCCGGATTGTCCTGTGGGCGTTACGTGGATGCTTCAAGTTGCTTCTGGTCCTTTGCCGTGTGCGGAAGGCTTTGAGTTCCACCTGGTGCGTTGATCTGCACCTTCTGCGGTAGCCGCACTTCAAACAGGGCGCCGATCTGACTGTCGAGTACCCGTAGCTCGCCGCCATGTGCCTGTGCGGCGGCCTGTGCAACCGAAAGTCCAATGCCCGTGCCGGGAATTCTGGCATGAACGGGCGATTGGCCCTGATAAAAGGGCAAGAATACCCGCTCACGCAGTTCCGGTGGAATCCCCGGACCCTCATCTTGGATATGGACCTGCCAGACTTCGCCAAGGTCTGTGATGTCGATCCGGATGTCGCTGCCGTCCGGCGCATACTTCAAGGCGTTTGACAGCAAATTGTCGAACAGAGAGCGGAGGCGATGCCGGTCACCGTTCAGCAGACAGTTGGCGGGCCGCTTCTGCTGAACAGTGATCTGGCGACTGCGGAGCGCCAGCTGATAGTCCTGCAGTATCTCATCGAGCAGCTCGACCAGGTTTAATGTCTCTGGATACAGTCTGCTGCGGTCGTCGTGCCAGGCAGCGAAGTCGAACAGGTCGTCAATCAGCCGTTGCA
>SKXG01000019.1 GCA_007128525.1 Pseudomonadales bacterium
ACGGCATTGGGTAGCGGTGCGCGGATTACAAGTACTTGAAAGGCAATGATGACCAGCAGCACCGGCATTAAATCGCGTGCGCTGGACAGCAGACAGGCCCGCAGGCTGGTGTCGTTACGTGTCAATCGACTCTCCGGGTGCCGTGGACCTGAGGCAGAATGCACGAGTATAGTGATTTGACGAGGATACGAAATCTGTGGAATGACCGGAGTCGACAGATGACGCTCAAGAGCCTGACAGTGGCTACGGATTTTTCAGACGGGGCACGGCTGGCGCTTGGGCGTGCTGAGCAGGTTGTCCATGACCATGGTCTGACGCAACTGACGCTGATTCATGTGCTGGATCGTAGCCTGATGGATGCGGTGTTCAGTCCCGCCAGTCAGACGGAAGGTCGTAAAGCGCTGCGCAGTCAGGCTGACGAGATACTGCAGGTTGAAGCAGCCGCACTCTCAGACAGGCTGGACATCGACGTACAGATGGTCCTGGCTGAAGGTGCGTTGGTTGACACGCTGGCTGATGCGGCCGAGTCCAGCGACATGCTGGTTATGGGTGCGCGGGGCGCGCATCGGATGCGTGAGTTGGCCCTGGGCAGCACGGCCTATCGGGTTGTGCTGCGCAGCCCGGTGCCTGTACTCGTGGTCCGCGAGCCGGCTTCCCGCGCTTATCAGCGCATCGTCGTCGCCACTGACTTTTCAGAGGCGGCATTGCGGGCTGCTGGTGTGGGCTGTCGACTGGCCACGAGCAAGGCGAAGATCGATGTGTTGCACGCGTTTAGTGGTCCCTATGATCTAAACCTGATTTACGCCAACGTCAATCAGCAGACGATCCGGGACATACAGACGCGCTCTAGATTGGCAGCAGAACAGTCCATGGTGGACTTTCTTGCTGATCTTGGCCTGCCGGAGCGGCAGGTCGAGTCGAGCATCGAGACTGGGCATGCCTCGCTTGTCTTGGCGGATCATGTGGCACGCGTCGGGGCGGATCTGCTGGTTGTCGGCAAGCAGGGCCGTAGTGCCCTGGGAGATCTGGCGCTGGGCAGTGTCAGTCAGCGCGCGCTGTCTGATGTTGGTTGCGATGTGCTCGTCGTGCCCTGACTGCTGGGCGCTCTGATCGGCGAGTCTGAAGCCAGTTCAGTCCTCGGCAATCAGCCGCTGTACAGTCTGTATGGCGGCATCACGATAAGGCAGCAACAGGACATCCTGCTGTTGTAGTGCGGCGTCCAATTCAGGTGCGGTGAAGTGGCTGGTGACCGCCAGTCGCCCTTGATAGCCTTCGGCGCGCAGGCTACCAATTAACGTCAGGTTGATGCGTACGTCGGGGATTGAGGAGATGATCCAGCGTGCATCCTGCATTGGCAGGGTCGCCAGGAACTCCGGGTCTTCGGCGTCGCCGTAGAGAATCTGAAGGTCATCCCGTTGGCGCCATTGCCGAATCACCATCGGGTCAAAGTCTACAGCGAGCACACGCCAGCCTGATTCGTGAAAGCCATCTGCTACGCGGCTGCCGTATCGCCCGAGCCCGAATATCACGACCTCTGGACCTGGCTGGTTGGTGTCCGGTTCCAGGCGTCGCTCCTGAAAAGGGTCCTTGCGCTCAAAGGGCTTGAGCACGGTGCTGAGGCGTTCAAAGAGCTGGTGTGAATACAGAATCATATAGGTGGACGTGCCGATGGTGATCAGGGCAACCAGGGTGATCAGGCCCACGGTGTCCTGGCCGATGTGGCCAATGCTCAGCCCCAGTGCCGCCAGAATCAACGAGAACTCGCTGATTTGCGCCACGGCCAGGCCGGAAAGAAAGCCGGTCCGGCGGCGAAAGCCCATGGCACACATGATGCTCAGTACGATTAGAGGATTGCCGATCAGAACGAAGGCAGACAGCAGCAGTGCGGTGTTGGCCTGCATCCCCAGCATGTCCAGATCTAGCTGAGCGCCGAGGGAAATAAAAAAGAACAGCAGCAGAAAGTCGCGCACGCTCACGAGCCGCGAACCGATGGCTTCCCGGTAACGGGTTGATGCCAGTGCCACACCGCCGATGAATGCGCCGACTTCCTTGCTGAAGCCGATCCAGTCGCTAAAGGCTGCCAGGCCGACTGCGAAGGCAATGGCAAACAGCACCAGGAGTTCGGTGGAGCGCGCGACTTGTGGCAGCACGTAGGGCAGCGCAAAGCGCATTAGCAAGGCTACCAGCACCAGCAGCCCGGCGCCTTTGACCACAACCATGCCGACCTCGCGCAACAGGTAGGTATCGCCCGTTGCTGCACCCAGCGCTGTGATCACGATCATCGTGATCACCACCATGATGTCCTGCACGATTAGAAAACCGATGGCAATGCGGCCGTGCAGGGCATCGATTTCGCGTTTGTCGGAAAGTAGTTTGACGATGATGATGGTGCTGGAAAAACTCATCGCCGCGGCGACATAGAGCGACGGCACCAGACTCATGCCGAGCAGCTGACAGATCAGAAAGACCAGTGTCGCGGTGAAGGTGATCTGGCCCAGGCCGGTTGCCAGTGCGACGGGGCCCATGGTCCGGATCAGGTTCAGGTCGAGGCGCAGGCCGACCACAAACAACAGCAGTGCGATGCCAAATTCGGCCAGCAGATCCATGGCATGGCTGTGCTCTACCAGGCCCATGGCTGAAGGCCCGAGCAGCACGCCGACGGCGATGAAGGCCACAATGAGCGGCTGCCGCAAACGTACCGCCAGCAGGCCAACGCCAGCGGCGATTGCCAGCATGACGGCAAATTCGGTAAACAGCTCGCCGGTGCCCGGATCTGTCACGGCGGCTCAGTCCGGGCCTTTCGGTGGTGTGTCGGGTTCGACCTGGACGCGGTCGTCGCTGAGCTGCATCGCCACCGGCCGGCTGGCTTCGCCGAAGTACACGGAGCGGTGCGGGAAGGGAATCTCGATGCCTTCGGCATCGAAGGCTTTCTTGATACGGCGCAGATACTCGCGGCCTACCTCCCACTGGTGCATCGGCCGGGTACGCAGGCGAACCCGGATCACCACGGCGGAATCAGCAAATTGGTTGACGCCGAAGACTTCCAGGTCGTCCAGAATCAGCGGGCCGAAGTGTGCGTCCTCTTTAAGCTCTGACGCGACACGCTTCATGACCTCAATGACATGGTCAGTGTCTTCCTTGTAGGCCACACCCATGTCGAGCAGATATGCGGACCAGTCGCGCGTCATATTCGACAGGGAGCTGATAGCGCCGTTGGAGAAGACATGTACGGTGCCGGACAGGTCGCGCAGTATGGTGGTGCGAAAGTTGATCGCTTCGATGATGCCGGCCTCGCCATTGATGATTGCGACATCACCGACCCGGGCCTGATTCTCCAGGATGATGAAGAACCCGGAGATTACGTCGCGAACCAGGTTCTGTGCACCGAACCCGACCGCCAGCCCGACAATACCGGCACTGGCCAGGATGGGTGCGATGTCCATGCCGATCTCGCGCAGGACGATCAGGCCGGCCATCAGCCAGACAACCACATACACCCCCTGCCGGAGCAGTCGGACGATGGTGTCGGCGCGTTTGGCCGCCTCGCCTGCCGCTATCTGGTCCTTGGCACGGTCCTGTGAGGCCAACCGGCTGTACAACTTGTCCAGGGCTTTGCGCACCAGGTGCAGGCCGATCCAGACTACGATCAAAATCAGCAGTATGCGCAGACCTGAGAAGATGATGTCTTCCCATTCCACCTGGCTGAAGTAGTCGACCAACAGGTCCATAAAGTCGCTCGGAGCTGGTTGTCTGCCTCAGCATAAGGAATCCGGGCCCAGGGTCAAATCAGGCTGGTGGTGCGACTGGGCATGTCGCCGGGTGTGGTTGAACCTTGCAGCCTTTCAGGCTAGCGTTGCGGCACATCAGCAACAACAAGAGGTGCGTTCCATGAAGCTGACGCAATCCATTGGCTTGACGGTATTGAGTGTGCTCCTGCTCAGCGCCTGCGCGGGCCGGGGAGGCCCGGAGGCGCTGGTGTCTCAGGTGGAGGCAAACCCGACTTTCTATACCCAGGTTGGCATGTGGTCGAGCGAGCGGCGGAACGAGATCCAGGCGACCAACTATGCGGTGGATGACCGGATCCCGCCCAATACGCGCGTTACTGTGGAGCGAGTAACCAATGAGGCCGTGGTGTTCCAGCGCGAAGACGCCCCGGATCAGCGCTATACGCTGGTCAATACGCAGTACACGGGCGAGGATATTGAAGGCCTGTTCGCCAGGACTTTCGGGCGTGAACCGGTAAACCTGGATCAATTCAACGCGGAAATGCGCGAGGCGATCGAGCGTGGCGAGGTGGTTGAAGGCATGACTCGCGATGAGGTGCTGGTGGCGCGCGGTTATCCGCCGGCGCATGAAACGCCGAGCCTGGACGATGATCGCTGGCGATACTGGCGGCACCGTTTCGCCACCAACAACGTGCACTTCGGCACAGATGGTCGGGTAGAGCGCATCGAGTAAGCTTCGAATGCCCACAGGGGGCAGTGATGATCAGGTCGGTGTGGCGATGCGGTAATCGACGTCTGTGGCTGGCCGGCCTGGTGATTCTGGCTCTGTGTTTGATTGTTGGTGTTCCAGCCGCCGCCGGCGATGGCGGTTCCGATCCGTCTAAAGGTGCGCATCCGATGGCGGACAGCCCGGTCGCCAACGTCCCGCCCCCCGACGGCAATGGCGCAACAGCCCGATCACCGACCGGTCGGCCATTGTGGGAGCTGGGCATTGGCGTGGCACCCATTACCTTCCCGCAATACCCTGGGGCTCGGGAGCACCGCAGCTATGTGCTGCCGATGCCCTATGTCATCTATCGGGGTGAGCGCCTGCGTTCGGACAGTGGAGGGGCGCGCGGTTTGTTGTTTGACTCCGAGCGCTTTGAGCTGGACTTCAGCGCGGACGGCACCACGCCTGTCGACAGCACGGATGATGGACCGCGTGACGGTATGGCTGATCTCGATCCGATCTTCGAGGCCGGGCCATCGCTGAACATCAATCTGCATCGGGGCAGCACCGGAACCTGGGAGCTGCGCCTGCCGGTCCGGGCCGCCATATCAGCGTCTGGCTTCTCACTGAGTCACGAAGGCTGGCGCTTCACGCCGGTACTGAATTACAGCAACGCGGCGCCATCAGATGGCTGGCGTGTGGGTTTCTCGATCGGGCCCGGTTTTGCGAATCGGCAATACCACGGCTATTACTATGATGTCGGCGGCCTGGAGGCGACGTCGGGTCGCGCCGCTTATCGCGCCGAGGCCGGCTATAGCGGCCTGTTCCTGACGTCCAGTCTGAGTCGGCGATTCGAGCGCTTCTGGGTGGGTGGTTTTCTCCGATACCAGTCTTTGCATGGCGCGGCGTTTGCGGACAGCCCGCTGGTTGAGCGTTCGCACTCGGTGACGGCCGGCGTCGGCATCACCTGGATTGCCTGGAAATCTGCAACGCTGGTGCATGTCGAGGTGCGTGACGACCGCTGATCGGGGCGCTGCCGCCAAGGTTGGTCAACGCGTGGTGGCACCCAGTTCGCGGGCATCGTCCAGGCGTGTGGCAGCGGCGCGTACGGCGCCATGCAGGTAGCCGCGGTACAGGCCGCTGTCTATGCGGCTGGTCGACATAATGATGCTGGATTGCTCCTCAACCCGCAGCGCCTCGCCACTGGCCTGCAGCCAGCCACCGGCAATGTCGACACGGGCGTTGGCGGCACGCATCACGGGCTCACCGCGAGCTTCCAGGTCTGTGGCCACCAGGCTGCTGTTGGTAATGGTCAGGGCCGTGTCCGGGCTTTGCAGGCGCACATGCGACAGCCGGACGGTCGAGTTGCGCATGATGATCTCGGTTGCGGTCAGGTCGTGCAGATGGATCTCGCAATTGTGTATCTCGATGCGTCGAAAGTGGCCCGACAGCCGCTGCCCACGCTGGTTTTCGCAGCTGTAGTCTTCGCCGCCCTCCCGCCAGACAGGGGTAGGCCGTGCGGCAGTGGCAGGGTTGGCCAGGGCATCTCGCAGGGTGTGGAAGAAATGCTCACGGTGAGAGTGCATGGGGACATGGGCGGCACCCTCCACCAGCCGCAGGTCCGTCAATGCCAGACGACCGTGCAGCATGTGCGCTGTGCGCAGTGGTGAGACGGTGTCCCGGTCGCCCCAGATGATGGTCGTGGGCACCTGCAGGTTGTGAATGATGGACGAGAAGTTGGTGTCGATCAGCCCCAGTGCGGCATTGGCGTTGGGCCGGTCACCAAGCAGAGCGCCCCAGGCGCTGTCACTCGCGCGCAGCAGGTCGATCAGGTCCGGCATCATGCCTATTCGTTCGACAAAAGCGCCGCCCCAGTTGAACAGGCGTCTGGCTTGATCCGCCAGCTCTCGCGGCAGGCTTTCGACGCTGGCCGAGCCGGTTGCTTCCGTTTGCTCGCGAAGAAAGGCCGCGCGTTGCAGTATGCCGGCGGCGTTGATCAGGATCAGCTGAGACACCTGCTCTGGATAGGTGCCGGCATGATAGAGCGCAACGGCACCGCCCATGGAATGCCCCACCAGATGGACATTGTTCAGCGCCATATCCTGGATCAGCCAGGACAGCAGCCGCGCATAACGCGCCGGCGTCAGTTGGCCGCGAGCGCCGGTGGTGCGTCCAAACCCCGGCAGGTCCAGCGCTACGACATGATGATCATCCGCGAGGGCCTCAATGGTGTGCCACCAGTCCAGCAGCCCGTTCTGGCCCAGGCCATGGATGAGCACCACCGTTGGTCCGTTACCGCGACCGGCTTCGACCACGTAAAGCTCGGACTCGAATACCGGTTCGTTGAGGCGATGCCCCGTCCAGCCGGCTGGCAGCTCGGGTGCCGGCGGTGCTCCGCTGACCAGACTGTCTTCGACGGCTTGGGACGCCCGCGCGCTGTTAACGAAGCCGAGTGTCAGTGCCGCCAGCAGGACCACAGGAGTTGCGAAGGCCCACAGCAGGAGGCCTGACTGTTTGTTGCCGGCGTCCGTACATGGTCGGCTGGCGCTGGAAATCATCGGTATGACTGTCCCTGTCGAATTGCAAGGCCTTGATTATCAGGCACTGGAAGTGGTTTATTGCCCGTTTGCCGGCCGCTGTTCGGCCCGCCTCTGGCGGGGCTATCGGACATCCTGAAATCCGCTACGCTGGACACGCTGCATCGCGCCCGTCCGGCCGCTGACTGAATTAAACGGGAAAACGTGATCACGAGACAACAACCCAAACTGAGTG
>SKXG01000234.1 GCA_007128525.1 Pseudomonadales bacterium
GCCTCGGCCAGATGGGTGCCCTGATGCCAATTGCGGGTACCGCCGAAAATAACGCCGGAGACTTCGTGCAGAAAGGCCAGGCCTCTGCCCGCCTCCGCGGCAGCGACCCCAGCCCGGGTCAACCGCCCGATGTAGGGCTGGTCTGCGGCCACTTCACCCGACCCCATGTTCATGACGACTGGATCCGGACTCGGCCAGGCATAAGGCATCCCCTCCATCTCCGCGATGCGGACGGTGTCCCGGATCAGATACGGCGGCCACAGCGGATTGACCTGTTTGAAGAAGCCAGGGATCCGCACGGCGATCGGGTAGACCGGCCGAACATGGATCTTGACATCGTAATCCTGCTGCAGTGCAAGCAGCCGCGGCATGGCCAAATAGGAGTAAGGGGATCGAAAGGACCAGAACAGGTCGACGTCGAGCGTCACGGGCGATGCCTCTGGCAGTCAGATCCTGCCATCCTCGGCGTTTCGCGGACTGTCCACAACCCCATCGATACTGCCGCCGCATGACCGGGATAGACATTGGCGGGCAGGTTCAGCCCACCGGCAGCGAGGCTTGCTCAGCTGCTGTATAGCAAGGCTTAATGGGCGGCGGTGCGGACAGCCTGACCATGCGAAGTACCGCTTACCAACGACCTGGCAACAGGAGCATCCGATGCCAAGCCCCCTGCATGCCGCGCTGCTCAGCGCAATCGTCATCGTCCTCAGCACCTGGGCAGGCAGTGCCACCGCATCGGAGGAATTCCCACCCGAGCGCTGGGCGTCCGTAATCGCTGAGTTCGAAGCCGCAGACCGTGCTTCACCCCCACCGGAAGGCGCCGTGGTGTTTGTCGGCAGCTCGTCCATTCGCTTTTGGGACACCCTGGCAGAGGACTTCCCGTCGATCGACACCATCAACCGCGGCTTCGGTGGATCCGGCATGCGCGACCTGCTGCACTACGCGGACCGGATCGTAACGCCCTACCAACCCAGCCATGTCGTCATCTACACCGGGGAAAACGATCTGGCGCGGGGCAGTGATGCTGATGAAGTCTATGCGAACTATCAGGCCGTGGTCGATGCCATTCAGGCCGAACTGCCGGATGTCCCGATCACTTTTGTTGCAATGAAGCCGAGCCCATCACGCGCACATCTGCTGGACGAGAAACGCCGTGGCAACGCAATGATTGAAGCGTTCAGCAGCACCGATGACCAGCTCGATTACATCGACGTATTCGAGCCGATGCTGGACGATCAAGGCCAGCCCCGCTCTGAACTGTTCGTCGACGACATGCTGCACCTCAATGCAGATGGTTACAGGTTATGGCGTGAAATTATCCGGCCCTATGTCATTGAAGAGCGCGGTCACTGATGACACCGAAAGCACTCGCACATTTCAGGCAGCTTCTGGAAACACAGAAAGCAGAGCTGATTGCCAGCAAGGAGGCCGCCAAGGACACCACCAAGCCAGTCAAGCTAGACCAGGCCAGTGTCGGCCGGCTGTCGCGAATGGATGCCATGCAGGGTCAGGCGATGGCCATAGAGACGCAACGCCGTCGCGACTTGCAATTGCAACGTATCAAGGGCGCGTTGCAACGCATCGACAGCGGCGACTACGGCTTGTGTGTGCGTTGCGAAGAGGAAATCGACAAACGGCGTCTGGAAACGGACCCAGCTGCGCCCCTGTGCTTCGACTGCGCATCAGGCGCCAATACCTGATAGCACCCAAGTCGCGCGACTTTGGCTCAACACTTGGATGGGCAGCTCAGGCTGTTGTTGCCGTGAGCATCGGGCAGTTCTGCCTGCAGCGTTGGATGATCAATGTTATGGCACTCAAGCAGGACCTGATTGAGACGTACCAGAGTCGTTGGCCAGCGCTGCAGGTCCAGCGTGACCACATGCGCGGACAACGCCACCCGGTGGCCCGAGACCTGCCAGATGTGCAGATCATGAATGTCCTCCACACCGTCAACAGCCATCATGCTGGCACGCACAGTGTCGAGGTCCAGATGGCTCGGTACCGTTTCCATGACGATGTGCCCGGCGTCGAGCAGCAGGCGCACCGCAGCGATGACGATCAAGCCGCAGATCAACAGCGAGAGTAACGGGTCAATCGGCATCCAACCTGTCAGCAGGATGATAATGCCAGCGCTCAGTGCCGCCACGGAACCCAGCAGATCGCCGAGCACATGCAGCATGGCGCCGCGCACGTTTATCGTTCGTTCACCACGGCTCAGGATCCAGAACACCAGCAGATTGACGAGCAGACCAAGGGCCGCTACTGCCATGACCGCCAAGCCGTGAACCTCACGCGGGTTCTGAAAGCGGTCGACCGCATGCCAGGCAATCACCCCCACCAAGACCAATAGCACCGCGCCATTGATCATCGCAGCCAGCACCTCTGCTCGGCCGTGGCCCCAGGTGCGCCGGTTGCTCGCCGGCTGTGCGGCCATCCAGGCCGCAAAAGATGCCAGGGCCAGCGCCGAAGCATCTGTCAGCATGTGCCCTGCATCCGCCATCAGCGCCAGCGAACCTGCCCACCAGCCAACCAAGAATTCAACGGCCGCAAAGGTCAGGATCAGGCTCAGCGCCAGGACCAATACCCGGCCACTGGTCGGCCCGTGGTGGTCATGTTCGTGTTCACTCATGAACGCGAATCTACCCGAAAGGGACGGTGTAATAACATTCCAGCAAGGCGGGCGATTGCTGAGGGAGGCCGGTTTACCGAGCTGGAACCGGCTGGTGCAGTTGTATGCACAGTAAAGTGTGCATCAGTGAACCAGCTGGTCTGGCCAACCTTCGTGTTTGAAGTACGCACCATAGATGTCGAGAACTTCATGCAGGCCGTGCAAGCCGACGTGCGGGTCGTCTTGCTCACGCAATGCGGCGGTCGCATCAAAAGCCGCGTACAGCAGCTTGTGTAATTCGGCATCGGCATCTGGCGGCAGGTCACAGTTCGCGATGATGAATTGGAGGTGACCGTCCACACGCTCTGCCAGGGCCGTGGCAGCTGCGCGGTCGAGATTGCCGGCACGATACTCACTGTGGGCAGTTGCGAAGGTCGTTCGCAGCCTGGTCATGCCCTCACGCAATGCATCGTCGGTGGCCCAGGATTCACCGTTGTTGCGGCTCAGGGTCAAAGTGCCGTGATCAGCCGATTCAGCCTGATGGTGGCTGTGGGCGTGGGTCTCGTCATGTTGTTGGTGACCAGGGTCATGACTGCCAGCCCATGCTGGTGCAGCCAACAACAGTACGGGGATCAACCCGCCAAAGAATCTGGAGCGCAAAAGCCGGGAGCGGATACGTGGTGCCATCAGCATGGGTTCGATCTCCTGTCTACAGATAAGGCCGACCGCCGGATTGACAGTGGGCCAAGCGATCCCTATTGTAAGCGATTGATTACTTACTTACGAGCACCTTGGCCCCGTCATGCGCAAATCCGGCGAAGAACGACGCGAGGAAATCGTCCAGGCCGTCATCGACCTTGCAGCAGAGGGCGGGCAAAGCCAGCTCTCCACCCAGGCCATCGCTGACCGCGTCGGTATCGCACAGCCCACCGTTTTCCGCCACTTCCGCACCCGTGACCTGATCCTCCAGGCTGTCATCGACTGGATTTCCCGTCATCTGCTCGGACTGGTCATGGCGATTGCCACCGGCAATGGCTCCGCACGGGAACGCCTCCCGCGCCTGCTGACCCGCCAGCTTGAGTTCATTGCCCGCCACCCAGGTTTGCCGCGGTTGTTGTTCTCGGAAAGGGTTCACCAGGACAGTCCGGTACTCAAGCAATCTGTCGGCCGTGTCATGGCCAACTGGACGCGGACGGTCACCGAACTGATCAGGGAAGGTCAGGCCGAGGGCAGTTTCCGGGCTGACCTGGACGCCGAAGAAACGGCTCGTCTTATCCTGGCCATGATCCAAGGGCTGGTCATGCGTTGGTCAATCAGTGACTTTCAGTTTGACCTGCCCGCTCAGGCGGAAGCGGTCTGGCGCCTGGTGGCGCCAGCGATGACGTCACCGTCTCCGGGTCCATGACGATGCGTGATGACTGCCACTGCAATCACAAGCTACTGACCGGGCCGTATCAGCTGGGCCCCTGTACTCACCCACTTTTGCAGTTTTAGTGAGCAATCAATTACTTACATGCCAGATTCATCGACAATCTCTGACCGGCCCAGCCCAGCCCGATCCGGGCGACGAAAGCCCTCTCGGCTACCGCTATACCAGAAGTGGGCTGGCCTGCTGATACTGCTGATCCTGCTGATCCTGGTGGCTACGGCCCTGTTTCACTTGGTACGCGAACGGCTGTCTCCAGCGCCCCCACCGCCACAACCACCCTTGCCTGTGCAGGTGGAGACTTTGGCGCCCAGCGACTTCCAAGTGACGTACCGGTGGCACGGCAGCGTGGAAGTCGATGAGCGCGCCCTGATCGCAGCGCGTGTGACCAGTGCATTGCTCGAACTGCCACACCGGGAAGGTGATCGGGTTGCGCAGGGCGAGGTCCTGTTCCGCCTTGATGACACTGAACTGGCGGGGGAGCGTCGCCGGTTAGAGGCTGCCATCGACCGGGTCCAGCACGAACTGGCCGGCGCAAAACGTGATCTGGCGCGCCAGGAAGATCTGCGCCAGCAGAACCTGGCTTCGCAGAAGAGTCTCGAAGATGCGCGGCTACGGGCAGACGTGCTGGATGCGCAGCTGGCGGAAGCGCTGGCCAACCTTGACCTGACAGGAACCCGGCTGGGTTACACCATCGTTCGAGCCCCTTTTTCAGGCCACATACAACAGCGATTCACCAACCCGGGCGAGCTGGCGCTGGCTGGCAATCCCATATTGGAGCTGGTTGCCGACAGCGGATTCAAGGCCGTGGCGGGTGTCAGTCAGGCGGACCTCATGCTGCTGTCACCTGCCGCCCCGGTCTCCCTTGAAGTACCGTCACTGAGCAACACCCGCTGGCCGGCCCGGATCGATCGAATCTATCCGGCACTTCAACCACAAACCCGGAAGGCCACCGTAGCTGCGCTGTTTCCAGAGGATGCCGCTGGCCTGAAGCCCGGCATGGCCGTCGTCGTGCATGCTGACATCCTGCTAATGCCCGATGCGATCAGTGTGCCGGTGCAAGCCATCGCCGGCCTGCCGGGCGACCCTCACGTTTTCGTCCTGATCAGCGACAGCGTGCACCGCCGCAATGTCGAAACCGGGCCACGCAGTGCTGGCCGGGTTCTGATCATCCAGGGGCTGACGGCAGGCGAGCAGGTGATTGTCACGGCCCATCCCTCCCTCCGCGACGGCATCGAAGTCCGGCCACAGGCGATTGACTGATGTACGCCTGGCCGGCTTTCGTCCTCAAGCACCGCTTCGCCGTTCTGGCCCTGACCGCTGCTGTGCTCGTGCTGGGGCTGCTGGCGCGGTTCGAACTGCCAATCCGGCTCTTTCCGGATACCGACCCACCGACCATAACGGTCATCACAAGCTTTCCGGGCATGGCAGCCGTCAATGTCGACGCCGATCTCACACGCCTGCTCGAGGAAGAATTCGCCAGCTTGGATGGCGTCCGCCGTATCAGCGCAGCCAGCCAGAGCGGTCTGTCCGTCATTCGTGTTGAGTTTCAATACAACCTTGCCGCTGCACTGGCATCGGTGGATGTGCAAAACGCCATTGGCCGCATTCGGCATGAACTCCCTGACGGCATCGCCGAACCGCAAGTACTGGAGTTTTCTACCGCCGACAAACCCATCATGACCCTCGCGCTGACCAGTGCTCAGCAGCCTCTGACGGAAGTCCGCCAACTGGCCGACAACGAGCTCCGTGAGCGCCTTGAGCGGGTACCGGGGGTCGCTGCTGTTGATGTCTTCGGTGGCCATAAGCTTGAGCTGCATGTGGCGCTTGATCCGGATCGGATGGCGGCAACCGGGGTGCGGATGGACAGCGTCATGGCGTCACTGTCGGACTGGAACCTCAGTGCACCCGGCGGCCGCATTCGCGACGGCGCGCGCGAAGTGGTTGTACGGGTCGATGAATCCTTTGCCGGTGCAGACGATGTCCGTCGAATCGTAATCCGATCCGAGCAGGATCACGTCGTTCGCCTCGGGGACGTGGCCAGCGTTGACATGCGCGCCGGAGAACCTCGTGCCGCCTACCGCCACAACGGCCGGGACGCGATCGCGGTGCAGGTCCTAAGGCGGGACGAGGCCAACACTGTGGCAGTGGCAACTGGCGTTCGGGCCGCCATTGACGACATCCAGCGTACGCTACCTCACCTTGGTGTGGCGATTGCCGATGATGACTCAGTGTTCACCGAACGCGTAATGACCGACATGACACACACTGTTCTGATTGCAGTGCTCCTGACCATGATCGTGGTCCTCCTGTTCCTGACTGAGTTCCGTCAGGCCCTGATCATTGCAATTTCGATCCCAGCGGCATTCTTATCAACCTTCATGTTGATGCAGTTTGCCGGTTTGGACCTGAACATGGTGACGATGTCGGCGCTAATTCTGGCCATCGGCCTGCTGGTTGACGATGGCATCGTGATCCTTGAGAACATCCATCGACACCTGAGTGACGAGGGCGTCACCGCGAGGGAAGCGGCCATCACCGGAACCGGTGAAGTGCTCAGTGCGAAACTGGCTGGTTCACTGACCACACTCGGCGTGTTGGTCCCTTTGATCTTCATGGGCAGTTTCATCGGCGAGCTCTTTGCGCCACTGGCCACTACGCTCGCTTTCGCTCTGACGTCTTCTTTCGTCGTTGCCGTAACCCTGGTTCCCCTGATGGCTGCGGCTTGGCTCAAGCCGCGACAAGCGAAGCAAACGCGCAGCCGCCCAGTGGAGCTGGTCGAGCTAAGTCTTCGGATCATCCAGCGTTGGTATCTGGCGGGGCTGTGGACCGCATTGCGCCACCCGCTGCTGACGTTGACGCTGGCAATCTTGATCCTGCTTGGTAGTTTGGGAACGTTGCGGCTGATCGGTAGCGAAATGCTGCCGCGATTCGACTCCGGTAGCTTTCAGGTCTTGGTGGACTTCGCTCCAGGCACGCCGTTGGAAGATACCCTGGCCGGCCTGGAGAGTGCCGAGGCGGTCCTGCAGGACCGTTACGAAGTCGAGGACGTCGGGATACGCATTGGCCACGAGGTCGGTGCCCGCAGCATGGGACA
>SKXG01000271.1 GCA_007128525.1 Pseudomonadales bacterium
AGGACCTGGTGGTGGCGCGGCCGCTGGGCGTAGTCGCTACGGTGGTGGGTTCGGCCGTCTTCGTCGTCAGCCTGCCGTTCAGTGCGCTGGGTGGTAACGTGGATGAGGCTGCCGACAAGCTGGTAATCAGCCCAGCCAAAGAGACCTTTGTACGCTGTCTGGGTTGCACCCGGAGCGGGCGCGCGCAGCGCACACCGAGCGAATAGCGAACAGGCGGACCGGTTCCGGTCGGGCCGCGTACGGTCGGGCCGCGTCCGGCCGGTTGTCATGCCGCCTGTGGAGCTCGTCTAGGTGAGGCCGTATTGACGCTTCAGTGCTTCAGCGACCCGTGGATCAACGAGTTTCGAGACGTCGCCGCCAAAGGATGCAATCTCGCGCACCAGCGTAGATGAGATAAATGAATAATCCTTTGAAGTTGGCAGGAACACGTACTCGATATCCGGCGCAAGCGCGTGATTCATCTCTGCCATCTGAAACTCGTACTCGAAGTCGGTAATGGTGCGCAGCCCGCGTAAGATGAAGCGCGTACCCCGCTGGCGCATATAGTCGACCAGCAGGCTGTTGAAGCCCTCCACTTCCACCCGATCTCCGAAATCAGTCAGCACCCGGCGGCACAGATCAATGCGCTCGGCCAGATGCGTCTCCGGGTTCTTCTGCGGTGAGGTTCCGATGGCCAGAATGATCTTATCGAACAGGCTGAGTCCGCGCCGCAGCACGACGACATGGCCGTTGGTGATCGGGTTGAAGTGGCCGGGATAGACGGCGACGCGCATTGAGGGCTGTCCTGCAATCAGGTCTGGCGATGTTAGCTTAAAGGGGTCAGCCTCTCAAACGACATCAGGTTGCAGCAGCAGCGCTTCGGTGTCTCCGACTTTACTGTGTTTCAGCATCCGCCAACCTGACAGATCCGGGGCATTGCCAGCACTGTGCTCGACGTAAACCAGTGATGCGTCATGCACCAGCGCCTGGCGCAACAGCAGCAGCAAGACCTTTTCCAGCTCACTGGTGCCCGGCTGGCCGGCGCGTTCCTGGTCGGGCTTTGGCATCTTGCGCGGGCCGTTGCTACGCAGGGCGACAAATGGTGGGTCGAGGAAGATCAGGTCCCAGGCCTGATCCTGGCGCACCAGCCAGCTGGCGGCGCTGGCTTTGATGACGGTAGCTTCGTCAGCGCACAGCTCAAAACAGCTGCGCTTTAGGCTGGCGATTACCGCCGGATCCTTGTCGACCAACGTGGCGCTGGCCGCCCCGCGGGACAAGGCTTCAAGGCCAAGCACGCCGGAGCCAGCGTACAGATCCAGACAGCGTCGGCCCTCGATCTGTCCGGCCAGCCAGTTGAACAACGTCTCCCGCATCCGGCCGAGCGAAGGCCGCAGCTGCGCCCGATCCGGGAATCGCAGCTTTCGTCCCTTCCATTTACCACCGATAATGCGAACCTGATTCACGACCCGGACTGGAGACGTCACACACACGCAATGGTGGGACAAAGCGACGCAAAAAGCGAAGACTCCGCCGCAGATGGCCGCAAAGGCGGCTTCTGGCAGCGGCTCAAACAAGGGCTCAGCAAAACCCGCACCCAGCTCGCTGAAGGTGTCGGCAATCTGCTGCTGGGACAAAAGGAAATCGACCGCCAGGTCATGGAGGATCTGGAAACGGCCCTGCTGCAGACGGACGTCGGGGTCGATACAACAAGCCGGATCATGGAGCGGCTGACGGCCAAGGTAAAGCGCAAACAGCTGGCCGATACCGAAGCGCTGCACGCCGCGCTGGCGGATGAACTGACCGCGATTCTGGCGCCGGTCGCGCGCCCGCTTGATGTGTCGGTGGCGCGCAAGCCCTGTGTGATTCTGGTGGTTGGTGTCAACGGCGCAGGCAAGACCACCACCATCGGCAAGGTGGCGCATTGGCTTAAGCAGCAGGATAAATCGGTGCTGCTGGCCGCTGGTGACACCTTCCGCGCGGCAGCGATCGAGCAGCTGCAGGCCTGGGGAGAGCGCAATCAGGTACCGGTGGTGGCCCAGCACCAGGGTGCGGACAGTGCATCCGTGGTGTTTGATGCCGTGCAGGCGGCACAGGCCCGGCAGATGGATGTGGTGTTGGCAGATACAGCCGGCCGGCTGCAGGCCAAGACCAATCTGATGGCGGAACTGGCCAAGGTCAAACGGGTCATGGCGCGTCTCGATGACGCTGCCCCGCATCAGGTGTTGCTGGTGCTTGATGGCACCGTGGGTCAAAACGCGCTGAGTCAGGTGCGGGAGTTCGACAAGGCCGTGGGTCTGACCGGGCTGGTCGTGACCAAGCTTGATGGTACTGCCAAGGCCGGTGTGCTGTTCACGCTGGCCGAGCAGAGTGGGTTGCCGGTGCATTTCATCGGCGTCGGCGAGCAGATGGATGATCTGCGACCCTTCGAAGCGCGGGCGTTCGTTGATGCCCTGCTGGGCCGCAACGGCGTCGAAACCTGATGGCGCCGGCGTTGATGGGTCAATCTGCGGGGACAGGCGCCTGAATCATGGGCCGTATCGAATTTCATCAGGTCACCAAGCGATTCGACAATGGCATGGAAGCGCTGAAGGCGCTTTCTGTCAGCTTCGACGAAGGCTCGATGTGCTTTCTGACCGGCCACTCTGGCGCTGGCAAGAGTACCTTTCTGAAGTTGCTGCTGCGCCTCGCCATCCCTACGCGTGGTCAGATTCTTATCAACGGTGTGAACATCGTGCAGCTTGCACAGCGCCGACTGCCCTACTACCGGCAGGGCATCGGAGCAGTGTTTCAGGATCATCACCTGCTGGCGCACCGTACGGTCTATGAAAATGTCGCGCTGCCACTGCGTGTGGCCGGTATGCGCGAACGCGACCTGGCGCGTCGTGTGCGGGCAGCATTGAGCCGGGTTGGCCTGCTGGAGAAAGAGCGCCTTTACCCCAGGCACCTGTCCACCGGTGAACAGCAGCGGGTTGGTATTGCCCGCGCGGTGGTCAACCGGCCGCGAATTCTGATTGCGGACGAGCCCACCGGCAATCTGGATCCGGCGCTGTCACAGGACATCATGCGGCTGTTCGAACAGTTCAACGAAGTCGGGACCACCGTCATTGTCGCTTCCCACGACCTGGCGCTGATTCGCAGCATGGGCAAGCGCATTATCGAGCTGCACAACGGAGAGCTGCGCCATGACTCGCTGGTGGCGTCGGTGGCGGACGCGGCCGCGGGCGGGGGCGACACATGAAATCTCCAGCGCGCCGCAAGACTCGTCAGGCCGATCCCTGGGGCCGGCGGGGGTTTCGCAATCCCGCCATCTGGCTCACCGATCATGCGATGGTCGCGCGGGACAGCTTGGCATTTGTCAGCGGCCGCCTGGGCACCAGTGTGGTGGTCTGGCTGCTGGTGGGCATCGCACTGGCGCTGCCCGGTGGTCTGTACCTGTTGCAGGCCAATCTGGGCGGTATGATGGCGGACTGGGAAGGCCGACCCGGCCTGACCGTTTACTTTGAGCCAGGGCTGGCGGCCGAGCGGCCACGTGCGGTGCGCGACAGCCTCGCTGACGATGAACGGGTGGCTGGCCTGCAACTGACGAGCGCGGAAGAGGCACTGACGGAGTTTCAGCGCTTTTCCGGTATCAGCGATGCACTGGCGCACCTGGACCGCAACCCGTTGCCTGCCTCGCTGCGCGTCACTCTGGCTGAAGGGTTGCCAGTTGAGACGCTGGATGACCTGGCCGAGATCCTGACCGGTCGCGAAGGGGTCGATGACGTCAGCATTGAGCGCACCTGGATGGAGCGCGTCCAGGCTATGACCGAGGCTGTACGCCGGCTGGGCATGCTGCTGGCGCTGCTGTTTTCGGTTGGCGCGGTGCTGGTTACCGCGACGTCGGTGCGACTGGCTATCGAGGCCCGTCTCGACGAATTACGGGTCATGAAACTGGTCGGCGCCACCCAGGCCTATATGCGGCGCCCGTTCCTGTATTTTGGTCTGTATTATGGGTTGGGCGGTGCGCTGGTCGGCAGCATGCTGATCAGCGCCCTGCTGTTGTTCCTGGAGCCTCCATTGGCGCGTCTGATGGGCAGCTATGGGGAGTCGTTGTCGATCAGCGGTCTGACCCCGTTTTTCTTCGCTCAGCTGCTGTTGCTGGGCGCAGCGCTTGGGGTTGGTGGTGCCCTGCTGGCCGCGCGCCAGCGCCTGACCGACCTGGACGTGCTGGGAAATTAAACACGGCTGTCACCAGCCTGACAGCACCCGCCCGGCGGAACCCGACAGGGCCTTAGCACTCTAACGCTGCGAGTGCTAAAATAGCCTGAGTTCAAGCCGTGGCTTGCATGGAGGAACGATCAATGACCACCAACCTGATGACGCTTGACAGTCTTTCGCCGGGGCGTGATCTCGACGCCTACGTCAGGACCGTCAACAGGTTTCCCATACTGTCGGCGGAGCACGAACGGCAGCTCGCGGAACGTCTGTATGAACATCAGGACGTCGAAGCGGCGCGGGAACTGGTGCTGTCACACTTGCGCTTTGTGGTGCACATCGCGCGGAGCTATTCCGGTTATGGCCTGCCGCAGGCGGACCTGATCCAGGAAGGCAATGTTGGCCTGATGAAGGCGGTCAAGCGCTTTGATCCGTCTTATGGTGTGCGTCTGGTGTCCTTCGCCGTGCACTGGATCCGGGCCGAAATCCACGAGTTCATTCTGCGCAACTGGCGTATCGTCAAAGTGGCGACCACCAAGGCGCAACGCAAGCTGTTCTTCAACCTGCGCAGCAGCAAGAAGAAGCTGGGCTGGCTCAGTCAGGATGAGACGGCAAGCATGGCCCGGGATCTCGGCGTCAGCTCCGAGACCGTGACCCAGATGGAGGGTCGGATGGCCGCGCAGGATATGGCCTTCGACGCCCAGACTGACGATGAAGACGAGCGATTCCCGGCGCCGGTGAGCTACCTGGAGGCGGAGAACGCCAATCCGGCAGACATCGTCGCTGCGCAGGAGTGGGAAGCTGATTCAGAGGCCAGCCTGCGCCAGGCCTCGAATCAACTGGACCCGCGCAGCCGTGACATTCTCCAGCGTCGCTGGCTGGTTGATGACAAAGCCACGCTGCACGAGCTCGCTGCCGAGTATGAGGTCTCCGCCGAACGCATCCGGCAGATCGAGCAGAACGCCATCAAGAAGCTGCGCCTGACAATGGCCGCCTGACGGCGGCCATTTCAGCCAGCCCTCGCATGTTCAAGGAATCTTTGCCCGCCGCGCGCTGGTTTTTGTTATTGGCCGCGGTCAGTGCCGGCGCCGCCGTCGCATTTGGGGCGCTGTCCGCACATGCCCTGTCCGATCTGCCGGCGCGGCAGCTGCAGATCCTGCAGACCGCTGTCCAATATCAATGGTGGCACAGTCTGGCGCTGGCTCTGGCCGGTCTCTGGCTGCTCTCGGCTACCGAGCGTTGTGAGCGCTTACTGATCTGGGCCGGCCTGTGCTTTCTGGGTGGCATTCTGGCGTTCTCGGGCAGCCTGTACCTGCTGGCGCTCGGTGGACCGGGTTGGGTGGGGCCGGTCACGCCGCTGGGTGGATTGCTGTTCATCGCCGGCTGGCTGTCGCTGGCGCTGGCCGCCTGGAGGCTGCGATGACGGCATCGACGGGTGATTCGTCTGACAACAGAGATCTGGCAGATCCGGCGCCCGAGGCCATGGGCCGCCCCGACCAGCGTCTGTATATACGCCGGCGCGGCCGGATGACCCGGGGACAGGCCCGGGCCCTGGAGCAGCAATATGCCGGCTTTTGCCGTCCGGTGTCCGATCAGCCGCTGGACACCAGTGACTGGTTTGGCCGGCAGGCACCATTGGCCCTGGAGATCGGCTTCGGTATGGGCCAGGCCCTGCTGGCGCAGGCCGAGGCACGGCCGGACTGGAACTGGCTGGGCATTGAGATCTATCTGCCTGGCATCGGCTCGGCACTCAGCGGGCTGACGCAGCGTGGCCTCAGCAATGTCCGCATTCTTGACGGTGATGCCCGTCAGGCGTTGACGGCCATGCTGGCACCGCAGAGTCTGAGCCAGGTCAGTATCTTCTTTCCGGATCCCTGGCCGAAGGCGCGACACCACAAGCGGCGCCTGATTCAGCCAGATTTTGCCGCCCTGCTGGCCACACGACTGCAGCCCGGCGGCCGTCTGCTGCTGGCCACCGACTGGGCGCCTTATGCTGAGCACATGCTCGCCGTGCTGCAGGACGAACCTGCCCTGCGCAATACCGCCCCGGCTGGCAGCTTTGCACCCCGACCGGCGCAGCGCCCAGAAACCAATTTTGAGCGCCGCGGCCTGCGCCTGGGCCATGAAGTCTTTGATCTGATTTACGAACGCGCCTGATCTGCGCCGCAGTGCCCTGCAGCGCCGCTCACAGAAAGCTCGTCACTACATCGTCGAGAAAGCGCCGCCCCAGTTCCGTCAGCGCAATAGCGCCATTGGTATCCAGCGCCTCCGGCGCCAGCAGCCCGCGTTCGACCAGCTTTTCCACCTGTGGACGCAACGACGCAGCCGACAACCCCGTGCGCGCTTCATAGAGCGTCCAGGGTGTTGGCTGAAACAGGCGTAACGCGTTGAGCAAAAATTCACCGGAACGTTCCTGGGCCGGCACCTCCTGTACCAGTCGCAGCTGGGTCGCTGCTGTGGCCAGATAGAGCCGGGGCTGCGACGCCTTGAAGCTGCGCTCGATTCGCAGTCCGCCTGGCGCCTGCTCATCGGCAAAGCTCAGCTTGCCCTGGGCGCCGGCGCCAATGCCCAGGTAATCGCCAAAGGTCCAGTAATTCAGGTTATGCCGTGCCCTGGCCCCGCCGCGACCATAGGCCGACACCTCGTAGCGCTCGAAACCGGCCGCTTCAAGCAGCGCCAGACCGGTGCTCTCAATGTCTCCAAGCTGGTTCTCATCCGGCAACTGTGGCGGACGCCGGGCGAACTCGGTTTTCGGCTCAATGGTCAGCTGATACCAGGACAGATGCGGAACCTGCAGTGCCAGCGCCTGTTCCAGGTCCGCCAATGCCAACGCACTGGTCTGGTCCGGCAGACCATGCATCAGATCAATATTGATGGCGGTAAAGCCGGCGTTTCGGGCGATGGCCACCGCATCCACGGCATCCTGCGGGCTGTG
>SKXG01000086.1 GCA_007128525.1 Pseudomonadales bacterium
GACGAGACGCTCTGTATCGGCTGTGACAACTGCGAGATCGCCTGCGCCGAGACCCACAACGGTATCTCGCGGCTCGATCGCAAGGCCGGTGCACGCTTTGCACAGGTCAACCTGCCGATCGCCTGCCGCCATTGCGAGCAGCCGCACTGTATGAAGGAGTGTCCGCCCAACGCCATCAGGCGCGCGCCTGATGGCGAAGTCTTTATCGACGACACCTGTATCGGCTGCGGCAACTGTGAGACCAACTGCCCCTACAGCGTCATCAAGATGGCCTATGAGCCGCCGAAGAAGCCGGGCCCGCTGGCCTGGATGTTCTTCGGTGCAGGCGCCGGACCGGGTGAGGATGAGAGCGCCGAGCCTGACGAGAAGACAAAGGCGGTTGGCAAGAAGGCCGTCAAGTGCGATGCCTGTGTGGACCGGCCCGCTGGCCCGGCCTGTGTCCAAGCCTGTCCGACAGGGGCCGCGTTGCGCATTGCGCCGGATCAGTTTGCAAATCTGGTGACTGAACAATGGCAGAGCTGACGGGTAGCCCGGCGTTATGTACGTAAACATTCTGCGATACCGACATGGCCGCTACCTCTGGTGGGCGCTGGCACTGGTGGCGGTCTGCGTCGGGCTCTACATGAGTCAGGACGTTGCACTGCCGCGGGGCGGCAGCAGCTGGCAGGGCTATGTGCTGGGCTCGGTCGCGGCATTGCTGGTGCTTTGGCTGGCCTGGATGGGCATCCGCAAACGCAGCTATCAGGCCAGTCGCGGCACGCTGCAGGGCTGGGTATCCGCCCATATCTATCTGGGCCTGGCGCTGCCGCCGGTGGCGCTGATGCACAGCGCTTTTCAGTTCGGCTTAAACGTGCATACGTTGACGCTCCTCCTGCTCCTTGGTGTTGTATTGAGCGGCGTCTATGGGCTCTATGCCTACCTGCGTCTGCCGCCGGCCATGGTAGAAAACCGGGATAACCAATCCTTCGACGAGCGGCTCGCGGAGCTGGACCGCTTGGACAAACTTGGGCTGGAACTGGCAGCCGATTGCGACGAGTCTGTGCAGGCCCTGGTGAGCAGCGCCATCGAACGCAGCGCTATTGGTGGTGGGCTGCTCGATCAATTGCTGGCGCGCGATCGTTCGCAGGTCCTGCTGCCTGCCGACGACGGTGTGCGACCGCTTGCAGGCAACCCGGGTCAGCGCCGGGTGATCGATTTTCTGGTGGCCAAGCTGCCAGATACCAGCAAACCCGGTGAGGCCGAGCGCCTGCGTGCGTTGCTGGCCGTGTCCAGCCGGCGCGGTGAGTTGCTGCAGCGTCTGCGCCGTGAACTGGCATTGCAATCCCGGCTGCGCATCTGGCTGGCCTTTCACGTGCCACTGACGGTGGCGCTGCTTGGCGCGCTGGCCGTGCATGTGCTCACCGTTTTCTTCTACTGGTAAGCCCGATGTTGATCCTGTTGCGCAAAATCCGTCTGCGGCACCAGAGCCAGATCGACCAGAACGATGTCGAGTATCAGGCTGAACGTCTGCGGGTCGGCAGCGGCCAGGGCCAGGATCTGCAGCTCTTTGGTGATGAGGTCGGCCGTGCTCACTGCACCCTGGAACCCTCGTCAGAGGGCGGTCTGCGCGTACGCTGTCATGGGCAGCATCAGGTCACGGTCGCGGATCAGGATGTGGCGCAAGTTGATCTTCCAGCCAACGAGTGGCTGCGCATCGGGCCGCACCAGCTGGCGCGGATCGAGGCGCCGCCCGGGTTTGATCTGGCCATTGAAGTGCGGATTGACAGCACGGCCACAGAGTCGGTGAAAGAGCGTTTGGGTGACGCGCTCAGTCTGCGGATGCCGCGCATTCGTATGCTCAGTTATGCGTTGCTGGCCGCTGTATTGATATTGGGCTTTGCCTTGCCATTGAGCAGCACATTTAGCGAGGGTTGGCGCAACACATTGAGTCGTGTCGGTGCGCCGACCAACAGGCACTGGGCGACCGGCGAGCTGTCGCGAGCGCATCGTATGCCGGCTATTGCGGAAAATTGCAGTGCGTGCCATGAAAAGCCCTTTCGGCGTGTGCGTAACCAGGCCTGTCTGTCCTGCCACACGGGCATGTCGCATCACACCGATGATCCGGACCTTCTCGCCCTGACGGGCCTGGATGAGCAGCGCTGCGCCAGTTGTCATATCGAGCATGAGTCGCCCAGGCGGGCGCTCATTGCCGAGCATGTGGGCCTGTGCGTCGACTGCCATGCGCGGCCCGAGCGGTTTGCGGCAATGACGGAGCTGGCCCCAGTGCGTGATTTCGAACGCGCGCATCCGGAATTTCGACCGCAGGTTTTCGATCGTGACGGGACCCTGCAACGTATTGCGCAATCCGAGACCCCGAGAACCTATTCCGGCCTGATTTTTCCCCATGACGTGCATCTCGACGCGGATGTTGTGCATGGCCCGGACGGTGCAGGTGCAGCGCTGACGTGCGCGGGTTGCCATGAGCCGGAACGGGATCGTGTGGGATTCCGTCCCCTGAGCTTCGAGCGCCACTGCAGAGGCTGCCATGATCTTGATGCGGTGCTCGGTGATGCTGTCGTCGAGTTGCCTCATGGCGATCTGGATGCGGCCCGGTCTTTGCTTGAACAGGCGGCGGCCGATATGCCGGCACCAGACGTCGAAGCGCCGGCACGGCGCCGGCCGGGGTTCGAAGCGCCGCGTGGTGAGCAGGACCAGGTCGAGGCTGTGGTCGATCGCGTCATCGGTGTTCAGGTCTGTGCCCGTTGCCACGAAGTCACCCGCACACCGGGTGAAGTGGCCAGTCTGTCTGCACCGCGCTGGCCGCAACGCCGGTTTTCGAGGGCGCTCTTCAGCCACGCTTCGCATCAGTGGACGAGCTGTGAAAGCTGTCACAACGTCAGTGACTCAGCAGATGCCAGTGAGCTGTTGATGCCGGACATTGCTGACTGCCGTAGCTGCCACACTGGTGCGAATGCGCGTACTGGCGTAGCGTCCACCTGCGTGGACTGTCATCAGTTTCACCGAGGGCACACCGCTACCTTTGGTGCTGTGCCTATGCCGGACCATCCATTGATGTCAGCCGGAGACTGAAACCGCATTGGTGGCGCCATTGAACCCCGCGCGAGCACTGACTATGATCAAGTTGCGAGGGTACAAGAACAGCGAGAAAAGAATCACGGGAGCCGTTCATACAAAGAGTCGTACGCCAATAAAGTGGCTCATACAGTGGGGTGGTCATGACAATGCGAAGCTTTTCATTTGCCGTGCTCAGCGCGACAGTGGGTGCTGTTTTGTTGTTGTGTCAGCCACCGCCGCTGATGGCGCAGGAGCAGGATGCAGTATCACCATCAGTAGATCCCCACCTTGAAGCTTTCCGAGACGATCCCTTTCCGTCGGCGACTGTTTGCGCCGACTGTCATCAGCAGATCTTTCGTCAGTGGGCATCATCGAGTCATGCCTATGCAGGCATCTCGCCGATGTTTCACAAGTTTGAGCAGCGCGTTAACGAGCTGACGAGCGGCACGATGGGGACCTTTTGTGTGCGCTGTCATATGCAGGTCGGCACGCAACAGGGGGAGCCGCGTGAGATGCCGCTATGGGAGCGCTCGCCGGTCTCGCGCGAGGGAATTACCTGTGTGACCTGCCACCGCGTCAGTGCTTCCTATGGCAAGGTCGATGGCGAGCGCCATATTGAGCCCGGTGATGTCAGCCAGCCGGTCTATGGTGCGGGGCGGTCCGAATACCTGCCGGACGTGCTCAATGATGCCCGCTACTACGGTGTGCGCTCGGAGGACAATCCCGAAGGTACGCCGATTCACAATCAGGTGATCGAGTTCGAGCAGCTCGATCGCTCGGAATTCTGCGTGTCCTGCCATCAGGTCGCGGTGAACCTGGGCATCAAGCTGGAAGTGGTCTGGGATCAATACAGGGGTTCGCCGGCCGAGGCACAGGGCACTACCTGCCAGGATTGTCATATGGGCAAGGTGCCGGGCCGTGATGAAGGCTACGCAACCGGACATATTGCTGTCGTCAATGGTCGCCCGGTCGGCGATCCGGACCGGCAGCAGTCGAACCATGCTTTCTATGGGCCGGGCTATCCGATCGGCCACCCAGGAATTTTTCCAATTAACCCCCGTGGCTACGAGTGGACTATACCGGAGTGGCTGGCGTTCGATTACCGGGCTGATTGGGGCAAGCTCGACTGGGAAGAGGATCTGGCCGCCGGTCGTGTGGATCCCGTTGCCTTTCCGGAGCCCTGGCAGGATCGGGAAGCACGGGAACGCGCCCGTGTCGTGATCAATCAGAATCTTGAAGCCATGGAGTACAAGCGTGAGACGCGGCGCCAGGTGATGGAGAACGGCAGCCGCATCGATGGGCCCTTCTTCAGGTCCACGCCCAGGGCGGGACGCGCGCTGCGTTTTCACTATCGTGTCACCAATCTCAACAGTGGGCACAATTCGCCGTCGGGGTCTTTGGGGGCACAGCCGGAGATCTGGCTCAACGTTGCCTTGATAGATCCGGACGGCAACAACGTCTGGGAGTCCGGCTATGTCGACAGTATTGGTGACATGGCGGATCTGCACTCGGTCGATGTGCTCGCGGGCGAGCTCGATCACGATGATCAGCTGTTCAACCTGCAAACGAAGTTTCTGACGACGAATGTTAAGGGGACAGATCGCGAGATGTATCTGCCCGTTAATTTTGATGTCGACCAGTTGCCGTTTCTGCGACCTGTGAACGTGCCATCCACGGTGCTCAACCATCCGCCCTTTGTGCGAATGGAAGGGCGCAGTTTGCCGCCGCTGGGGTCGCGGGATGCGCGCTACCGCATTCCTGGCAGTGTGCTGGAGAAGCCCGGCACCTATCGATTGCAGGTCCGTATGCGATCCCGTGCCGAACCCATCTATTTTATGCGCTTTGTCGGCGCCACCACTGAGATGGAGCGCTCGATCAACGAGTGGATGCTGGACCTCCACCCCTACACTGTTGAATTCGAGGTGCGGTAATGCGGTTACTGTTCACTCTCATTTCAACACCGTTGTTGCTCGCACCTGTGAGCCTGGTGTGGTCAGCTGAGCCGACCTCTGCGGAGCCGCGCATTCAGAGCATTCTGATCGCGCAGGCTGATAGTGAGGCGCGAGGGGGATTGATCCGGCGTCGTCCCCCACCGGCAGCCGACGAAGCGCCTGATGCAGAGCCTGAAACGCAGTACGAGCCTGAGGACCGCGCTGTCCCTTCTGAAGCTGCGACGCGTCGGCAGCGCGGCGCCGCACCGCGTGAAGCCGATGCCCCGGGACCGCATTATAAGCCGCAGATGTCCGATATTGCCCGCTTGACCAGCTACGATGATTCACTCTACAGCCCTGACCCGGACTATGAGGAAACCGAGTACGACCCCGCAGCACAGTACGAAATCTATGGCGGCAAATCCGCCATCAGTACGCCCAGGCCGCTGCTGGAACTGGGTTATCCCATGTACGCGGAAGGCGTTATCGGTCATGGCTCGACGATACTCGGGGAAAAGAATCGCCTTCGACCACAGTTTCTGGTCTATGGTGACTTCCAGCTGACACCCGCCTTCAATGATGATGGCCTTGCCGTGGGACCCGAGGATGAAACCGGCAGGGGCGTGCTGGCCACCAGACTCAATCTGGATCTGGATTTGAAGCTGACTGCCACGGAGCGTTTGCATGTACTGCTCCGGCCGCTGGATGAGAAAGGCCGGTTTACCCGCTACGAGTTTCACGGTGGGGCTGCCGATGCCGGCGAGGATGTTGAAACCGAATTCAACCTGAACCCGGTTACGGCTTTCTTTGAAGGCGATATGGGCGCCATTTTGCAGGGCATCACCGGCAGCTATAACCAGATTGATCTGCCCTTCGCCGTGGGTCTTGTGCCGCTGCTGTTCCAAAATGGCGTTTGGATGGACGACGCCATCACCGGCCTCGCGTTTTCCATTCCCGCGCGCAGCAGTACCCTGCTCGACATCACCAACATGGACACGACCTTCTTCGCTGGGTTTGACCGTGTTGACTCGCCCATGTTGGCGCGGGCGGATGGCCGTTCTGACAGCAGGCGGGCCCAGGTCTATGGTGTGGCCACCTTTATTGAGGCGCGTCAGGGGTACTTCGAATTTGGCTACGGCTACCTGAATGACAGGCCGCCCTCCGGTGATGTCGACTTGAGCTATCACTCGCTGACAGGGGCCTATACGCGGCGCTACCGGGCCTGGGTATCCAATAGCATACGGTTGGTGGCTTCCGTGGGGCAGGACAGTGATGTCGAGCGTGCTCGCAGCGCGGATGGTGCGGCGCTACTGATCGAGAACTCTCTGATCACACGTCGGCCTTACACACTGGTGCCTTATTTCAACTTTTTTGTCGCCACCGGGACGCCGCAGTCCCTGGCGCGTGCTGCCGGAGCCGGTGGCCTGTTGAAGAATGTCGGTATCAACTTTGAAACCGACGGGCTGTCGGGTTTTCCAAAGATCGACGACAGCGCAGCCGATGCTTATGGCGGCGCTCTTGGTCTGCAGTACCTGTTCAACCTGGATCAACAGATCGTTGTGGAGCTGGCAACCGTGCAGCGGACGAGTGGCCCGGTGCGGGACACCGCCGACTACGCGCTCGGTGTACGCTGGCAGCGACCAATCACGCGACGCATGATTCTGCGCTTTGATGCCATGGGCGGGATCGCCAATCAGGGCGACGATGACATTGAGCGCACGCTCACCGGCGCGCGCGCGGAGCTCAGGGTCAAGTTCTGATCGCTGATCAATCGAGCGCCTCGGCCGCGCTCTGAACCTCGTCAAGTGCTGCCCGAAATTGTGCCGGTTCATAAGTGTAGGGCGTTTGAAGGGTCTCAAACAGGCCGCCCAAAGCATCATCCAGTGCGCTAATATCGTTCTGGTGTTCCAGGTGCAGATAGCCGGCGATGGCAGCTGCCGCAGCATAAACCTGGCGCGCCATAGCGGGATCGGCAGCATCGCGGGTCTGGGCGCTGTCAAGAACGCTGGCCAGGATGGCCAGCGCATCATTACGGCTGAACGCATGCTGATAGAGCGCTGGGCGAATGGCGCTGAGTTCTCCGCGCAGCGCTTGCGCGGACTGC
>SKXG01000040.1 GCA_007128525.1 Pseudomonadales bacterium
ATCAGTCGTGTTTACGGGGGTGAAACCCTCTTTCCAGGGCCATACGGAGACAGACCATACACCTATTGCAGTCTGGTCTGCTCCCTGGATGGCCGGATTGCGTTTGAGGACGATCCGGTCAGTCCCCTGCTGGCCCGGAACAACCGGCGGCGGGGTTCAACAGACAATCCGGCGCGAGACCGGCGCGAGCGCGAAAGATAGAACATGACACAAGTGACCAGGCCCGATGGCAAAGATTCCCCGGCCAAGCGGGCCTGGCGGGCCCGGAGCATCAGTGCTCTCGGGCCAGCTCCGGGCCGGCCTCAGCCGGATCGTCGACATAGCGATAGCGAATACTACCAAAGAGCATCTCATCCCAGCTCTGCAGGCCCCAGCGAACTTCGACATCCGGGTCCGGGTTGGCACGGTTCTGGGGACTGTTGTCCCAGGTTGTGCTGTGGACGATGGTGGAACCGGCCGGTACGAACTTCGGCTCCACCAGGTTGTAGGTGTGCTGCCAGTTGAAGTCATAGTGCGGCACGGACAACAGCACCTCCTCGTTGCCATCCGGCGTGATCAGCCGGAACTCCGAGGCGCGTCCGCGGAAGTGGGCGTGCGGCAACAGGTTGTAGATGAGCGCATCGCGCTGAAACGTACGGCGTACGCTTTCAGTGTGGGCCCGCTCTCCGGCCGGGATCCGGATCCTCGGGTCAAGCAGCGTCATGCTCTGCAGTTCGTGCTGAGGGGGCTCGTCCGCAAAATACAGGCCCATTCGCGTGACGTCCGTGGTGGCACGGCCCGAGGTCGTGTAGTGCATCTGCAGCAGGAACTCTGCATTTTTGCGCAGGAACACGCCGGTATTCTCAGGAAATACCACGGGTTGGGCGCCAGGCACATAACCGCCCAGCCCGTCGCCGAGTATGCCGAGCCGTCCAAACTGGCCTTCCTGCCCAGTCAGAGTGGCGATGATGTGGTGTACCACGGCCCTGTCACCGGGAATGAAGTCCACGGCGCGGATCCAGACATCTTCGTCCAGCGGGTTGGCCACCCGTGGATGTTGGTAGGCAATAACCCCGGTTGCCGGGACGTCAAACGGTGGCAACTCCACGATCAGGTCCGGCTCACCCAGCGGCCACTCGGGCCATTCCTGCGCCACTGCTGCTGGCAATGGATCTTCGCCTTCACCGCGCCTGGCACCGGCCTGAATCCAGTCCACCAGCATCTGCTTCTCACTGCGGCTCAGTGAATTGTCCTCCTCAAACGCACCATAGTGCGGATCGGCCTGCCACGGCGGCATACGTCGCGTCATCACCACTTCCCGGATCATCGGCGCAAAGCCATGCACCATCCGGTAGTCATCGAAAGCAAAGGGCCCGATACCACCCGGCCGGTGGCACGCAACACAGTTATCTGCAATCAATGGTCCGATGTGTTCGGCATAGCTGATGTCTTCGGGCGCCAGTTCGCGCTTGGGGAAATGGACCAGGCAGCCTTCCGCCTCCGTCTGTTGTCTGGCTATCGGATCACCGGCCAGCATGGCGTCCAGCGCGTCGACCAGGTAGTGATTGACGGCCTGGGGACGCTGCGTCTCGTAGGACACCCGATCATCCAGTGCGCCGCGGTAGCGCAGGCGCCAGCCGTCGGTGTCGATCACGAACACCTCCGCGGTGCGCTCAAAGCCCATTGCCTGACCAACGAGCTGCGCATCATCGAGCAACACCGGGATCTCGATACCGAATTCGCGCGCTTCGGCCTGGACGCGGGCGCGGTCATCCTGTGGGTTGCTGTTGATCAGCAGGAAAGCCACCCCCTGTTCGGCGTACTGCTGCTGCAGTTCCTGCAGTCGCGGCAAGGCATGCCGGACAATGGGGCAGCCGTTGCCCTGCACCATCAGCACTACCGCGTCAACGTGCGTGTGGTAATACAACTCGTGCGCATCACCCTGATGATCGAGCAGCAGAAAATTGGGCACCCGGTCACCCGGGGCCAGCGCTCCCTGCGTGGCGGCCTGTGCCTGGGGGCTGAAGGCAAACCAGACCAGTGCCACACCCAGCAGAATCACCGCCCACATCAACACAAAGGTCAGCAACCGCGACATAATTCTTCTCCTGATTTCGCGAAACCATGAACCGCGCGGCTCACGCGCCGGTCTGTCACGCTTGTACGGATCAACCATATCCCCTCCGTCGCGCCGGTCAATCCGGCAATGCAAGCGACCTTTGTGTAGGCTGACAACCTCACAGGTCAGAGGACACCATGCGCAGCTACCTGGATACCCTGCCAGTCGACCGCTGGCGCTACACCTTGCCCGCAACGCTGTGGATGGGGCTGGTCGCGCTTGGCCTGTGGTACGGCCCGATTCCCCAGGACCCAGCCTACCACCTGTTTGCCGGCGACCGGACCATCGCCGGAATCCCGAACTTCTGGAATACCGTCAGCAACCTGCCCTTTGCACTGGTCGGCCTGGCCGGGCTCTGGCTGTGCCGACGGCAAGTGCCGCCCGGTGGCTTGCCGGCACTGGCCGCCTGCTACCGCCTGTTTTTTGGAGCGCTGGTCCTGATTGCCGCAGGCTCTGCCTGGTATCACCTGGCGCCGGACAACAGCCGACTGTTCTGGGATCGGCTACCGATGGCCGTTGCCTTTATGGCCCTGTTCAGCGCGCTGCTTGGCGAGAGCATCGACCCGAAGCTTGGTCGCAGGTTGCTGTGGCCCCTGGTCGCACTGGGCGTGGGCAGCGTCTGCTATTGGTATCTGACGGAACTGCAGGGCCGCGGCGATCTGCGTCCCTATCTGCTCGTGCAGCTGACGCCGATGGTGCTGATACCGATGGGCCTGTTGCTGTTCGGCAGCCGCTGCCAGCCAAGCCACTACATCTGGTGGATGCTGCCTCTTTATGTACTGGCGTTGGCTTTGGAGCGCTTTGACACCGAGGTTGCCACACTGATCGGCGTCGGCGGCCACCCGCTGAAACACCTGGTGGCCGCAGTGGCCGCTGCCTGTCTGCTACCCGCGTTGTTATATCGCACCCGACTCAGAAGTACAGCGCCATCAGATTCCAGTACTGCAGCCAGATCAGCAGAGTAACCCCGGAAAGCGTCACCAGTGTGAAATGCACACGGCGCCGTGGCCACCAGTACCCGTTGACCCAGGCCCTGCCCAGATACCAGATCTGAGCCAGCACCAGCGGAACCGCGGCCACCGGAAGCCAGAACAACTGCTGCAATAACGTCGGTATACCTTCATACAACCATTCGCCCTGCAGCAACACCGGCGTTGCGCCGGCAACAAATATCAGCAGCATGCAACTGCTCAACCAGCCCGTCAGCGAGGCCGATCGCTGCCCTGGTGCCGGTTCCCGACGCCGGCCAAAGAGCAACGACCAAGGCCACAGCAGCACAGCGGACAACAACAGCACCACCAACGTCCCAACCAGCAACAACTGCCAACGGGGATCGAGATACTCCGGCACGCTGACGAAGGTCACGACAGGCATGGAAGAAAAATACAGCTGCGTGGCATCGCCATCCGACTGACGGAACCCGATCTTTTCACCGCCCAGCCGCTCCTGAAAGTGATCGTTGCCGGCCGGCTGAAAGCGCCGTGGACCCTGAACTCCGGCGAGCACCAGTTCGCCACCCGCGGCCTCATGTACGCGCACGGTTCCCAACAACCCCAGTATGCGGTCCTGTCCGCTGTGCGGCATCCGAAGGCTACGATACAGGCCGCTATAGTTCATCAACTGGTCTCGGCGACCGCTCGTCAAAGCCTGCGCTTCCAGCTCCGGCACGCCGAACAGCGCCTCCTGAAAACTGGCAACGATGGTGTCCCGGACACGATCGCTTCGATCTGCGTTGAAGGCCACGAACAGGCCCAGGCCGTATTCGGGATACAGCAGCATATCGCTGTGAAACGCCCGCGTACTGCCGGCATGGCCAAATGCCTCAACACCATGCCGGCTGCGCTGATACAGACCATGACCAACACCGTTCAGAGATTCATGCCCGCGGAAACCGATTTCGTACAGTGTTTCGCGAACGAAGGGCGTCACCACAGTCGACGGCCAAGCGCCCAGCAGCGCATTCATCAGCTGCCCCATGTCGGATGCACTGGCGCTGACAGCGCCTGCAGGATAGAGCGTGATGTACTCAAAGGGCCAACGCTCAAAGCGCCCTTCCCGACGCACATAGCCTTGCGCCATTTGGTCGACCATGTTGTGGGGCGGCGGCTGCCGGATGGTGGATTGCGTCATGCCCAGTGGCATCAGAATGCGCTGCTCAGCATATGCCTGCCAGGACAGCCCGCTGACGTCGGCAACGACCTGAGCCGCCAATGCATAGGCAAAATTGGAGTAGGCGACATCCCGACCCGGCCTGCCGATGCGGCGCGGCATCAGCTGATCAAGCTGCCGATTCAGGCTGCCCAGGCTGTAAGGGCCGCTGGCAAACAGACCGAGCACGCGATCTTCGAAGCCCGCTGTGTGCGTCAGCAGGTGACGAAGCGTCACTGGCAGCGGATGGGTGCCCGGAACCTGAATGCTGTGCAGGTACTGATTGACATCCTCATCAAGGTCCAGCTCTCCAGCCTCAACCAGCTGCAGCACACCAATGGCCACCAGCACCTTGGAGATGGAACCGATACGAAACAGGGTCTGCTCGGCGTCTACCGGCTGCACCGGGTTCTGCCGCGCCTGGCCAAAACCCTCCTGCAGGATCACCCTGCCCTCATGCACCACAACCACGGCCGCACCCACCAGGTCCCCCTGGCTGCGGGACGCGTGCAACACGCCACGCAGCAGGTCACGCACCTCTACCGGGTTGATATCCAGCGCCACGGGTTCGGCAACCGTCTCAGCCCGAACCGGCACGATTGCCAGGAGGCTTGTGGCCAGCACTAAGGTGAGAGCGGTGATCCGGAGCATCTATCTACTCAGCTGTGTGTGACCCAGTGATGTGAGATCCAGAAATTTTGACCGAGCTGTAGTTACAGGGGTGGTCCGTCGTCAACCTGTCGCAGCATAGTTCGCCGCAGGCAGACAGTCTTTGCGCTGCATCTCAGCTGCCTGTCATGGCTCCGATGATCCCCGCAGTCGTTCCCGCTTGTGCCACTGCTTCCAGTACATGGCCTTCATCGTGGCAATGACGGCCTGTCGATGGCGCTGCAGCGCAAAGGCTTGATACCGGCTGTCGCCGTCTCGGAGCCGACAGCGTGGGTCCGGGCAGTCAAACTCCGTGCGCCGGCCAAAGCTGTTGCCAGCCGGGCCATAACTGCCAAAGCCTCCGTCGCGGTCGGGCTCCCAGAACGATGTCCAGGTCGCAGACATGCCAGGAATGGGCTGGTTCAGCGCAGCAATGGTCTCTTGCGCAATCCAACGCAGGGTATCTGTCGGAGACTGCGGCGGGCCCGTAATGCTGAGTTCGGTACAGCTGTTCTCCAGTGCACGCTCCAGCGCTTCATGGTCGACTGGGAAGTTGTTGAAACGGTCCGATGTGCTGAGCCGCCACCAGCGTGAGTAATATACCGGCACAGCGTAGGCCGGCGACGACATGTTCTGCAGATTGTTGATCAGCTTGCCAAGCGTACTGTACTGCTGCGCAAACCCATCCGAGGCTTCCAGCTCCCCCACCCAGCCTTGAAAACGGGCATTGACCCGGGTTTCGACCAGCCACAGCCAGCTGCTGTCATCGCTGCCACTGTGGTCATAGAATTGCCACTGCGTGAGCCCAGTGAACCAGCCGCGATCAGCCTCGCCCACATTGCCCTTGACCATGTACCGGATCTCAAGCGGCGTCAGCAGCGGAATGTCCGTGTCCTCTATACAACGGTCGAGCTGTTTGGTGGCGATAAACGTGAGCTGCTGATGGATATCGCCGTCGTAGGCACGCAGCGATGGCGCCATAAGTACTGCGCTCAGCAGGGCAAGCAGGCCGAGCAACACAAAACGGCGGCAGGCAAAACCATGCCAAGCAGCACCAACCACGCCACTACGGCTCAGCAAGTCCGAATTTGCGGGTTTCTCGGTACCCGTTTCTCTTTTTAATAGCGGCCTCGACACCCCATCCCCAACAAAGCCAGCACCCCGACCTTGATGCTATCACGACTGCACACTGTCGAAAGGGCCTAGGGTACCTCTGAACAACCCCTTGCATCTGTAAGCTTCAGTCCACGCAGAGGGCGCAAAGCGTTATTCAGAGGTACCCTAGATCAAACACTGATTCGGCCGACGTCAGCTCAAGGTACAACTCTGAGATGGTCTTGCCTGTACCAGGCCAAAGGCTGTGCGGCGCCACCTGCATCGCCGGTGCCAGCACGAAACGCCGGCCGAGCGCCCTTGGATGCGGCACTACGCGCGGCGACGTACAGCGCTGATCACCGAACAACAGCAAGTCGAGATCCAATGCTCGGGGTGCATTGGGCGCCACAGGTCCACCGCCGACCAGGGCCTGCTCAATGGCTTGCAGCCCGGCGAACAACGTCTCCGGAGACAGGCCCTTGACCGGCCTGAACGCTGCAGCGGCATTGTGAAAGTCGGGCGTACCCGGCTCACAGCCCACCGGGCTGGTGCGCCAGCAGGTGGACACCCGTACCGGACCTGCGGCATATACCTGCAATCTGGCCAGTGCCGCCGCCAGCAACTGGCGGGATTCACCAAGATTCGAACCCAGTCCGATCAACACATCTTCGGTCACTATCCGCTGCTGCCTGGACACCGATCCACTCACCTGACCGCCGAGCCCCTGATTCCACTGCTGATCTCACATGGCATTTCTTCAGCCCCTTTGGCAAACTCGCCCGGTATAAGACGATTCATGATTTCGCCCCGCACCAGGCCCGCAGGCCGCGCGGCGGACTGACGTATTCATCACTTGCCCGCACCACGACATCGCGGCGCATGCCAGGGGAATCAAATATGAAGGCAGCAGTACTGAAAGAAGTCAACAAACCGCTGGAGATCGAACAGGTCGAACACGGCAGCCCGAAGCCACGCGAAGTCCTGATTCGCACCGTCGCGGCTGGCCTGTGCCACTCCGATC
>SKXG01000078.1 GCA_007128525.1 Pseudomonadales bacterium
CCTGCCGGCTGCATTGGCCGGCTTGTATGTCAATGCTGTGCGGCGTCAGCCAGGGCAGACGCCAGTGTCCTGATCGTTTTTCGGCAACCTGCTAGAAGGCCACGTTGTTGGGCACCCGCGGAAATGGGATGACGTCGCGAATGTTGTCCATGCCCGTCAGGTAAAGTACCAGGCGCTCGAAACCCAGGCCGAACCCGGCATGTGGCACGGTGCCGTAGCGGCGCAGGTCCCGGTACCACCAAAGCTCCTCATCGCGGAGCTCGCCGGTCTCGGGGTCGGTGCCGATCTGCAGTTCGCGCATGCGGCTTTCCAGTACGCTCAGCCGCTCTTCGCGCTGACTGCCGCCAATGATTTCTCCCACGCCGGGAACCAGCACGTCCATCGCGGCGACGGTCTGCTCATCATCGTTGAGCCGCATGTAGAAGGCCTTGATGTCCTTCGGGTAGTTCCGCACGACCACGGGCCCACCGACATGCTTTTCGGTCAAATACCGTTCGTGCTCGGACTGCAGGTCCAGCCCCCACTGTACCGGGAACTCGAACGATGCCCCGCAGTTCTGCAGGATTCGGATTGCCTCACCATAATCCATATGGACAAAGGGCGTGGCCGCTACTTGCTCCAGGCGCTTGATGACATCCGGATCGATGCGCTCCGCGAAGAAGCCCAGGTCATCCGGGCAGCGCTCCAGCACATCCTGCAAAATGCTCTGCAGGAAATCTTCTGCCAGCGTCGCATCCGCAGCCAGATCGGCAAAGGCGATTTCCGGCTCGATCATCCAGAATTCCGCCAGATGCCGGCTGGTGTTCGAATTCTCGGCACGAAAAGTCGGGCCGAAGGTATAAACCTTGCTCAGTGCGAGACAATAACTCTCTACGTTGAGCTGGCCGGAAACCGTCAGAAAAGTTTCACGGCCGAAGAAATCCTGCTCGAAATCGGGCCGACCGTCCGGTGTGCGCGGTGGGTTCAGGGCATCGAGCGTACTCACTCGAAACAGTTCGCCGGCACCTTCGCAGTCACTGGCCGTGATAATCGGGGTATTTACCCAGAAAAAGCCGTGCCGGTCGAAATAGCGGTGTACGGCCTGGGCAGCAGCGTGGCGCAGGCGCGTAATGGCCCCGAAGGTATTGGTACGTGGGCGCAGGTGCGCCTGGGTCCGCAGGTATTCAAAGGTGTGCCGCTTCTTCGCAACCGGATAGGTCTCGGCGTCTTCAACCCAGCCGACAATCTCGACCTGATCGGCCTGAATCTCCCGATCCTGGCCTTTGCCCTGAGATTCCGTCACCCGACCCTGAACCCGAACTGAGCAGCCGACACCGAGCCGGCTGATGTCTTCATAATTGTTCAGTGCCTGATCGGCGACGACCTGCACACCGCGCAATGCGCTGCCGTCGTTGACGTCGATAAACGAGAAACCGCCCTTGGACGTGCGCCGGCTGCGTACCCAGCCGGCGACTTCGAGTGCGGTACCCGGCTCGATTCGGTGCTTAAGTATGTCGACGACGGCAACCCGGTTCATAGGGTAGACGGCTCCATGAATATCAACGATTTAAGCGGAGCTGAAGCGGCGGGCGGGCGCACTGGCGTAGCCCGGACGCGGAGCGAACCTATAATCTTAACAGGTTGCTGAAAATCGATCTAACGCTCGTTTTTCAACGGCCTGCTAACCGAAATGTGCGGATGCTGGATAGCAACGGCGATCCCAGGCTGGCGGAGTCATGATAGCCTAAAGCTGGTCCAAGGGTGGACGTCAACGCAGGAGGCCACGAATGGCAAGGCAGGATGAGGAACGCAGGCCACCGCATCGCCGGCACCGGCGCAAGGCAGCGGCTGGTCCCTGGATTTACGGTGGAGCGGTGCTTGTTCTGGCGCTACTGGCTGCAGTCGTGTGGTTTTTCTGGTTGGCCCCCGATGAACCGCCCGTGGCCGAACCTGTTGCCGTTCCGGAAACGGTGCCGGCCCCGGAACCGGAGCCTGCACCTGAACCCATGCCGGAAGAACGGGAGCCAGCTCCCGAACCCGAAGTGGTGACGCCGGAGCCGGACCCGCTGCCCAGGCTCAATGAGAGCGATGAATTTGTGCGCGAGGCGCTGACTGATCTGAGCGAGGACGAGCGGCTGCAGAGCTGGCTGGAGCATGAGGAGCTGGTGCGCCGCTTCGCCGTGGTGCTGGACAACGCCGAACAGGGTGAGATTCCACGCCGTCAACTTGGGTTCCTGGCGCCGCAGGGTGCGTTTCCGGTGATTCGGGATGGCGACGACATTCGCCTCGATGAACGCGGCTATCGCCGCTATGACCCCTTCGTCAATACGGTGACTCGCCTGTCGCCGGCACAGAGTGCGACCTTGATCCGCCGGCTCGAGCCGCTGCTGGTTCAGGCACTGGAAGAGCTGGGTGTGGAAGAGGCTTCACCGCGCGAGAGCATTGCCGAGGCGATTGCCCTGGCCAAGGAGACGCCGGTCATTGAGTCGCCAATCATGCTGGAGCAGCCGTCGGTACTCTATGAGTTTGCGGACGAGTCGCTTGAGGCGCTGACCCCGTTGCAGAAGCAGTTGCTGCGCATGGGGCCGGACAACCTCCGCCGCCTGCAGAGCTATCTGGCAGAGGTTGAGGAACACCTGTAGGCGTTTGCCTGGCGGCAGAAACCGGCTCCGGATTCAGAGATTGCTCAGCTGTCAGGTGCGCGGCGAAACGGACTGTGCATACCGCCGAATTCGATGTCTTCGGCGACATAGCTGCGTTCTTCCTTCAAATAGGTGGCAATGGCGTCCCGCAGGCGGACGTCTGCTATCCAGTGCGCGCTGTACGTTGGTGCAGGCAGATAGCCACGAGCCAGCTTGTGTGCGCCCTGAGCGCCAGCCTCGACGCGTTGCAGGCCGCGGGCAATAGCGAACTCCATCGCCTGGTAATAGCAGGTTTCAAAGTGCAGAAAGGGGTGGTCTTCAATACAGCCCCAGTTGCGGCCATACAGGGCCTGTTCACCGATCAGATTCAGCGCGCCGGCAACATAGCGGCCATTGCGCTTGTACAGGATCAGCAGTATGTCTTCGGGCATGGAGGCACTGATTTCGCTGAAGAACGCGCGTGTCAGGTACGGCTGCCCCCACTTGCGTGAGCCGGTGTCCACATAAAAGTGATAGAAGGCATCCCAATGGTGCTCACGCAGATCGGAACCGGTCAGCCACTCGAACTCACCGCCGATATCTGCGACCTCACGCCGCTCGCGACGAATGTTCTTGCGCTTTTTCGAAGACAGCGCAGCCAGAAAGTCGTCGAAGTGCTGGTAGCCCACATTGTGCCAGTGAAATTGACGATCGATCCGGCGCAGCAGACCAGCCTGGCCCAGATGCTGCCATTGATCCTGGGGCAGAAAGGTGAAGTGTAACGACGAGACGTTCAGCTGCTCGGCAAACTGCACGCAGCCGGCCAGCAGCTGCGTTACGGTCTCCTGTTGGCCGCTTTGTGAACGGCACAGCAGGCGTGGGCCGGTGACCGGCGTGAACGGGACGCTGACCTGCAGTTTTGGGTAGTACTGACCCCCGCTGCGATGCCAGGCCTCGGCCCAGGCGTAGTCAAACACGTACTCACCCTGAGAGTGCGACTTCAGATACATGGGCACCACGCCCTGCAGTTGCCCGGCATCGTCCTCGATCACCAGATGCAGCGGTTGCCAGCCGGTCTCGGGAACAGCGCTGCCACTGCGCTCCAGGGCCGCGAGAAACGCGTGCCGTAGAAAGGGGTTGTAGGGGCCGCTGGCGCGAGCGCACTGATCCCACTCGGCAGCGGGAATCTCTTCGATCTGTTGCACGATACGGGCGGTGCGGCTTTCGCTCATAAGGGACAGACTACAGGACTGAGAGTGATTGTCAGTAGACCCCGGCGTCGAGGCCGGCGGCCAGCGTCATGCCAAGTTCCCGGCATTGGCTCAGCACACCGTCCGTGATGTCGCCGACTGCAATCAGCGGATCCTGGACTTCATTGAACGGGTAGCCACCGATGATGCGCCTCAGTGAGGACACTGCGCCTGTGCCATCGTTCCCGGCACTGACAAAAATCGCGCAGGGCAGGGGCGACAGCTCGCCTTCCACTTCATAGAAGGTACGGTCCAGGAAGTCCTTGAGCGCGCCGGACATGTAGCCGAAATTTTCCGGTGTGCCGAGCAGGATGCCGTGAGCCCAGCGCAGGTCGTCGTCATCGGCATCCCGTGCCCACTTCAGCCGCACGGTCACCTCGGCACCGAGTTCCGGGTCTGTAGCACCGCCGTAGACCGCCTCCGCCATGGCTTGCGTGTTTCCGGTCTTGCTGTGAAAGACGATCAGCAGATGCTTGGGCATGGATTCCTGGTCGGCCTGTAATATAGTGGCGACTATAGCAAAGGGAGGCACGCATGCGACTGAAGACACCACGGCTGGCGCCGCTTGAGCGAGAGGAATGGGACGAAGAGACGGCAGCTGTCGTTGAACCTTTCGCCAACAACAAGGGTGATGTGTTCAATATCTTCAAGACCCTGGCTCATCACCCCGACCTGCTGCGACGTTGGCGCGTGTTCGCCAACCATGTGCTCGGCAAGTCCACGCTCAATGAACGCGACCGGGAACTGTTGATCCTGCGCATTGGCTATCTGTGCAATGCCGAGTACGAGTGGGCGCAACATGTGGCCATAGGGCGCCGTGTCGGCATTACCGACAGCGAAATCGCAGACCTGAAAGCAGGCAGCAGCGCGCAGAATTGGTCCGAACGCGACCGGCTACTGTTGAAGGCCGCCGAAGAATTGCACGATGATGCTTTTATCTCGGATGCCACCTGGGACGGGCTCAGCAAGCACTACAACAAGCAGCAGCTGATCGACATCGTGTTCACCGTTGGCCAGTACAACATGGTTTCCATGGCGCTGAACACGCTCGGTGTGCAGCTGGACAAGGGACTGCGAGGCTTTGACGGATGAGTCTGCGCGCGCATGATGAAGGCCGATTGCACGACAAAGTGGCCATCATCGTAGGCGCTGGACAGACGCCCGGCGAGTCCATTGGTAACGGCCGCGCAACGGCGCTGCGTTTTGCCGAAGAGGGCGCGCGGCTGGTACTGGTGGACCAGAACCTGGAATCAGTCCAGGAAACGCTGGCGATGGCGCAGGAGCATGGTGCTGAAGGCTACTGCGTGCAGGCGGATGTGCGCGAGGAAGCGCAGTGCCGGGCCTATGTAGAAGCTGCCATGAAACACTTCGGGCGCATCGACATCCTGCACAACAACGTGGGCATCGGCACTGGAGATGCCGGTGCCACCAGCATTAGCGAAGCGGCCTGGGATCAGATTCAAAGCGTCAATCTGAAGAGCGTGGTGTTCGGTTGCAAGCATGCGCTGACCGTCATGCGGGCGCAGCGCAGTGGCGTCATTACCAACATTTCGTCGGTTGCGGCCGTTTGCACTATCGACCTGGTTGCCTACAAGGCTTCGAAGGCGGCGATCAACGCGTACACGCAGTCATTGGCGGTCAGCAACGCCATGTATGGCATCCGCGCCAACGCACTGATGCCTGGCTTGCTCGATACGCCGAAGGGCATCGAAGGTTATGTGGCATCCGGGCATGACCGTGAGGCCCTGCTTGAGCAGCGCAACCGGCAGGTGCCGCTGGGGGATCGGTTGGCCACGGCCTGGGACGTCGCCAACGCGGCGTTGTTTTTGGCCAGTGATGAGGCGCGATTCATCACTGGTGTTTGCCTGCCGGTTGATGGCGGTCAGTCCGCACGGATTGGTTGATATTCTGTTTGACGATCAGGCTTTTCCGCGCGCCTGATAATGCGTCTCATCTGTTACTTTTGGTTATTTAAAAGGCGGCTTTTTAGCCTGAATTAACCTAAAAAACGAGAAATTTTCCTGGTCATTACAGATACTTAGATTGAGATTGTCACATTCTGTAACAAAGGCTTGACCGACCCCACAGTTTTCAAGACTATTGAGATCGACCGACGAGCCCAGAAGAAGGTTCGCGTAGAGACACTTGGACACTTGCGCGCGTTTGGCGCCGCAGCTGAAAAAGGGTGGAAGAGGACATGCATTACGTGACCGCAACGCTGGGGTTGGTTCTGGTTGGCTTTGCACTGCTGCAAATTGGTCAGCCTGACGGCCTGATGTGGGCTGCGGTCTTTGGCGCTGGTGCCTTGCTGGCGCTGATCACCTTAAAGCGCAATATGCCGCTGATGCTTACCCGGTTCTTTGCGGTCCTGTCGTCACTGGCCATGTTCTGGTTCTTCGCGGGTTTCTTTCGTCTGGCGCCAAATCTGCACCCGGACTGGTATGAGCGCGCTGCCGCCGTCGATGCCATCGGCCTGCTGTTTGCAGGCTTTACCATGATTATTGTGCTGTCGGAATACAGCTGTCGCATGAAGTCCGAGAAGCATCTGCCGCAAACCCGACACGACCATCAGTCCACCAAACCCCCGACCTACCTGTCCTCGACCTCCTCTGAAGCGCACTCCTCGCGCTGACGCTTGACCACTTGGCTGTACTACCATGCATTGCCGGCGCCAGTTCCGGCGTGATCGGATTGCATGCGCATGCCCTAGAGTAGGATGATGCCTGCTTGATGGCCAGAGTCCGCCTACAGGAGGTTACAAGATGAAGCAGGAAGATCAGGCGCTGACGAATCACGAAATCACCATATGTCTGCAGGGTGGGGCCAAGCTGGGGCCGTTCAGGGGCACCTGGAGCAAGGAGAGCAAGAGCGATATTCGTGAACTGTCCAAGGATTACGATGCCTTCCTGCAGGGCTCGCCACAGACGCGATTCAAGTATCACCTGCACGATCGTGACAAGCATCTGTCACATACGTTGATCCTTCGCTTTGATCATGTCACTGCCATTTATGATGAGGTTGTACTGCGTCACTGAGGTTGTTGCCGATTGACGGGTGTCGTCGGGAACTTTATGAACGGGTGATGGACAAATGCCGGACCGGTGGGTGGCATCCCCAACTGCATGCCAGGCCGCCTGCCGCGTACTGGCCGGTTGACACTTCTCAAGTCGACCGGATTCGGTGCCCCGGCGACGTTCCTCTCCCCTCCCCAATAATTGTCGCCGGGGCTTTTTTTGCTCGCTCCGCCGACGCTTGAGCGGCTTACGCAGGCTGGGCCTGAGAAGACTGTAGATTCCGCCGGTACCAGTTCTTCAGATGATAGGGCAGCGCCAGCATCGCCGGGGTCGCAACCAGTGTCAGCAGTGACGCAAAGGCCAGCCCGAAAACCACGGCCTGTGCCAATGGCACCCAGAACGCCGACAGTTGTCCGCCGTAGATCAGCGTGCGACTGACCAGGTCTACAGACAGGTTTGCGGCCATTGGCAGCAGGCCCAGAATGGTGGTGCCTGTGGTCAACATGACCGGCCGCAGGCGCTGCGCCCCAGTACGGATGATCAGGTCCAGTGTGTCCAGCTGCGGATGTTCCCGGCGCAAGTGGTTGTAGCTGTCGATCAGCACAATGTTGTTGTTCACGACGATTCCGGCCAGAGCCACGATGCCGACGCCGGTCAGGATTGCGCTGAACGGTTGTTGCAGAATGAGCAGCCCGAACAGTACGCCGGCAGTGGACATGACGACGGCGAACAGAATCAGCACGGCCTGGTACAGGCTATTGAACTGCGTGACCAACAGCACAAACATCAGCAGCAGCGACAACCCGAAAGCCACCTGCACAAAGGCGATCGAGGCATCCTGCTCTTCGCTGGCGCCGCGGAATCGGATGCTGAGCTGAGGGTCCCATTGCTGCTGACTGATCCAGGCCTGCAGTTCGCGCACTTTGGTATCGGCCAGGACGCCAGGCATGACGTCTGCGCGCACCGCGTTGACCGGTACACCGTCGACGCGGCGCAGCGTATCAACGCGGGGCTCCGGCGTGATGTCAACAAAACTGGAGATGGGAACCTGGCCCTGTGGCGTATTGACGCGCAGCGCACCAAGCTGCGTCAGGCCACGACCGGTGACCGGATACCGTACCAGGATGTCGACCGGTTCTTCGGCATCGTCCGGCCGGTACTCGCCGAGTTTCATGCCATTGGTCACAAGCTGCACAGCCATGCCCACGGTCGCGACATCGGCACCGAGCTGTGCCGCCCGCGGCCGGTCCACACGCATCTGCCATTCGATGCCGGGCAGTGGCAGGGTGTCGTCGATGTCCCGCAGCCCGGACATGCCTTCCATCTGTTCCCGCACGCGCAGCAGCGCTGGCGCCAGCATGCTGCGGTCGTTGGCGCGCAGCTCGACCTGTACAGCCTTGCCCACCGGCGGGCCGGATTCCAGCGGGCGAATCTCAAGGCTGACACCGACAAGGTGGGCGCTTCGCGCCCGAATCTCCTCAAAGATGTCGCTGGCCTTCAGCGCACGTTTGTCCTCGTCGTAGAGCTCCATGAACAGGGTGCCGATCAGGTCCTGGCCTTGCTGTGCGCTGCCGCCAAGCTGCACATTGGTGGTCAGGCTCTCAATACCTGGAATCTCAAGCACCTGTTCCTCGATTTCGCTGACCAGTCGGTTGGCCTGCGCTGGTGCCAGATTGCCACGGGCCTTGATCAGCACCTGGGCAAACTTGGGTTCGGCGTCACTGAGAAAGATCATGCCCTGGCCAAACTTGCCGTACAGCATGAAGGCGCTGATCAGAAGGCCCAGCGTCAGCAGTATGGTGACCGGCGCGTAGCGGGTACTGACGCGCAACAGGCGTGCATAGGCCCCGGTTGCACCACCCAGCTGCGTCGGGTCACCGTCTTCGAGCGTGCGCAGGGTGGCCGTCGTGCGCGCGTCACGGCTGCCGGCCTTGCCGAACAGGCTGCCCAGTGTCGGCCCGAACACCAGCGCATACAGCAGTGAACCCACCAATACAGTGAACACGGTGACGGGCAGATAGCTCATGAACTTGCCGGCCACCCCCGGCCAGAACATCAGCGGCAGGAAAGCAGCCAACGTGGTGGCCACCGACGCCGTCACCGGCCAGAACATGCGTTTGGCGGCCAGAGCGTACGCGGCGCGGCGGTCGAAGCCTTCGACCATCTTTCGGTCGGCGTACTCGGTCACGACGATAGCGCCGTCGATCAGCATGCCAAGGCCGAGCAGCATGCCGAACATCACCATGAAGTTGAATGTGAAGCCGATGGCGTAGAGCAGGATGAGTGCCATCAGGAAGGAGGTTGGAATGGCCAGCCCCACCAACAGGCCACTGCGCAGCCCCAGCGCCGCGACCACCAGGACCATGACCAGCGCCAGTGCGGTCAGGATGTTACCTTGCAGTTCCCGCACCTGCCGCTCTGCGAATGGCGCCTGGTTCAGCGTGTAAACAAGCTCGATCTGGCTCGGCATCGATGGGCGGATCTGATCAATCAGGGTCTCGACCTGACGGACCGTGTCGATCAGATTGGCGTTGACGCGTTTTTGAATCCCCAACGTAATGGCCGGACGCCCGTTGACCCGGGCGAAGCCGGTCCGATCTTTGAAGGTGCGTCGAATGTCGGCGATGTCGGCCAGTGTGACGGTGCCATGCATGTCGCTGTGGACCGGGAGATCGTAAATGTCCTCGGCGCGTTCGATGATGCTGGGGACTTTGACGGGGAAGCGCCCCTCGCCGGTATCCAGACCACCGGCAGCAATGAGACGGTTGTTGCGCGCAAAGGTGTTGGCGAGCTGGTCCATGGATATCTGGTAGCTCTCCAGCAGTGCCGGGTCGATGCGTGCTTCCAACACCTCTTCCCGCTGCCCGCTCATTTGCACTTCGAGAACATCGGTGATGCCTTCGAGTTTGCGTTTGATGCGGATCGCTTCCTGATGCAGGGTCCGTTCCGGCACATCACCGACCAGGCTGAGCTGAACTATTGGAAAGGGGTCGGTGGTGGCTTCGCCAACAATGGGTTCTTCCGCCGTGCCGGGCAGTTCCGGTTTGGCGCGATCGACAGCCTGACGCACATCCAGTTGGGCCTGGCCCAGGTCATAGCTGGCATCGAATTCGATGATCAGCCGGGCATAGCCTTCCGACGCATAGGCGTTAAGCTCCTTGACCCCGCTGACGGTACGCAGCTCACGTTCCATTGGCATGACCAGGAGTCGTTCGCTGTCTTCCGGTGAGATGCCCTCGTGCAGGATGGTGACGAAGAACACCGGGACATCGACCTGCGGATCTGCCTCAATGGGAAAGTTGGCGCGCGCCAGCAGGCCGGCGATCAGCAGCATGGCGAGGATCACCAGCGTCGTGCGTGTGCGCGTCAGTGCCGCGTCGATCAGACCGGTCATGCGTCGTGCCCTGGCAGGATCTCGGCAGCGTGGCTGCGCTCGTCGGATCTCTCGTTGCTGACTACGCGGACCCGTTCGCCGGGCACCACCAGTTCCTGGCCAACGGTGATCAGCCGGCTGACCGGCGGCAGGCCGGTGACCCAGACCTGACCATCCGGGTCATCATCGATAACCTGCACCGGTGCGAACGCGACGCGGTCTTCATTGGTAACGATACGAAGCCCCATCTGGCCGTCGTCGTCCAGCGTCAGCAGCCCGGGCGCCACCTTGTGTGCCTGTACTTCGGCGACCGGAATCTGGATATCTGTGGTGATGCCGCTGCGAAGCTGAAAGTCGGCATTGGGTACTTCAACCTCAATGGCGTAAGTCCGCGTGGCCGGATCAGCCCGGCTGCTGACAAAGCGCAGGGTACCGCTGACTTCGGTGCCGTCGAGCAGGCGGCCCTGTACCGCAATGCCGGGGCTCAGATCGTTGACCCTGCGCTCTGGGACGCGCCCAACGAGCAGCATCGGGTGCAGATCGACCAGGGTCGCACAGGTGTTCCCGGCCTGCAGCAGGTCCCCGACCTCGGCGTGGAGGTCGTCAATCAGGCCGGGAAACGGTGCCCTGATCTCACGCCGCTGATAGTCGAGTTCGGCACGTGCCACGCCGGCTCTTGCTGTGGCCAGTCGGGCCTGTGCTGCGGCCAGTGCCGTTTCCGCCTGCAGGCCTCGCTCGCCCAACTGACGGGCACCGCGATAATCGACTTCAGCCTGATGCAGTAACGCTTTGGCTTCATCAAGGCGGGCTTCGCGGTCATCCATGGCCAGTTCACACAGCAGGTCGCCGGTGTCGACCCGGTCGCCACGATCCACCGGCCGGTTGACAAGGCGGCCGCTGGTTTCGGCGCGAAGCGCAACGGTCCGCTTGTTCTCAGTGCGGCCCCGGACGCTGACACGCGCGGTGCGTGCCGTGGCGTGTATGGTGCTGGCTCTGACGGCAGCCGGTGTCTGGTCAGCCCGCGCCAGGTCGCCTTGCGTGCGCTGGTCGGCAAGGCTGGCTGGTACCTCGCCGGCAGGCTGCCGGAGCTGGCCAGACAGCAGCCAGAGTCCAAGGACCAGCGCAATGATTGCGGCAATCAGATAAGTACGGCGCACGGCAGCACCTCGCTCAGGGAAGTTGACATTGTCAGCATGGTTGCGAGTCCTGGCAATGACCGATCAGAAGTTTCTGACGGTTGGTCGACCTCGGGTGGCAATCAATCATGGCGATTGGTAAGACAGAATTCGTGCCAGATCATTTCAAGGCCATGCGACATTTCAAAAAGTCCTGGCACATCAATCGGTTAATAGCTGCCGGAAAGCGCTGATCCGTCTGAATGGCGTAACGCCGGTAGTGCAGGGACAGCAGACTTTGGTAAAACGCGCCAGAAAGTGGCCAGTTCGGCGCGCCGGGATCAGGTGATCCTTACCAGGTGCCGGTGTTGGGCATGTCCTGCCATGGTGCTTTTGGCGGCAGCGCTTCGCCGCGTTGCAGCAGCTCAATGGAGATGCCGTCTGGCGAACGCACAAAGGCCATGCGCCCGTCCCGTGGCGGACGGTTGATGGTGACGCCGGCATCCATCAGCTTCTGACACAGGGCATAGATGTCATCGACAGCATAAGCGAGATGGCCGAAGTTGCGACCGCCACCGAGTTCCTCCGGATCCCAGTTGTGTGTCAGCTCAATCTGGGCGGACTCGTCACCGGGTGCGGCCAGAAAGACCAGCGTGAATCGACCGCCCTCGTTGTCATGACGGCGCAGCTCTTTGAGGCCAAGCTTGTTGCAATAGAAGTCGATAGACGCGTCAATATCATTGACGCGGACCATGGTGTGCAGATACTTCATCGCGGTCTCCTCAGTTAACCTTCATCTTACTCAACGCATGGTAACGCAGTTGGAGTCTCAGCCCATGGCATTGTGGTGGAATTCGTTTGGTTCAGGGCGGTGTGGTCCAAGCGTAGGACGGTTTGTGTTCGCCTGTGGTTTGCTGTTGCTGGCCAGTTGCATGGTCAATCCGGTTACTGGTCAGCGCAATCTTGGCCTGGTCACGCCGCAGCAGGAGCGGGCACTCGGGGAAACGCACTTCGGGCCGCTGCAGCAGATGGAAGGCGGGCGCTACCGTGCGGACCCGATGTTGAACGCCTACGTCAATGGCGTCGGCCATCGCGTGGCAGCCGCCAGCGGCGTGTCACTGCCCTATGAATTTGTTGTGTTGAACAATGATGTTCCCAACGCCTGGGCATTGCCCGGCGGCAAGATTGGGGTCAACCGCGGGTTGCTGGTGGAGCTGAACAATGAAGCCGAGCTGGCCGCTGTACTGGGACACGAAGTTGCCCACTCGGCGGCACGCCATGGCGCACAACAGATGGAGCGTGGGATGCTGATGCAGGGTGCTCTGGTCGCAGCGGCGGTCGGTACCCGACGGTCGGACTATGCCGCGGCGGTGCTGGGCGCCGGTCAGATCGGCGCCACTCTGGTGACGCAGCGTTACAGTCGAGAAGCGGAGCGCGAAGCGGATTACTTCGGCACACGCTGGATGACCAGCGCAGGCTATGACCCACAGGCGGCCGTCAGTCTGCAGGAAACGTTTGTACGTCTGGCTGGATCACGGAACCAGGATTGGCTCAGCGGCTTGTTCGCCAGTCATCCGCCATCCACCGAGCGCGTCGAGAACAATCGCGAGCTGGCCAGATCACTGGGCGATCGGGGTGAGTTGGGTGAGGCCCGTTTCAACGCCGCGCTGGCGCACCTCAAGCAGGCGCAGCCCGCCTACGAAGACGCCAGGGCAGCGCGTGAAGCCGCAGGCCGTGGAGATTGGGGCAGCGCGATGGGCCTGGTTGCCGCAGCCATCGAGCATGAGCCTGCGGAAGCCGCGTTTCATGCCTTGCGAGGCGATCTGCTGCGCGCACAGCGAGAATACGACGCCGCGTTGTCCGCCTACGATGACGCCCTGCATCGGGACAGTCAGTATTTCGGGCACCACCTTGGTCGTGGACTGACTTTGCAGCGACTTGGCCAATACGACAGAGCGCAGCGTGACCTCCGGCGCAGCATTGAGTTGCTGCCGACAGCTGTGGCCTATCAGTCACTGGGTCAGATTGCGGAGCAGCAGGGCGACCGGGAGGCGGCTCTGGCCTATTACAGAATAGCGGGCGAGAGTGGGTCGCCGGCTGGACGCGCGGCGCTCTCGCGCGTCGTCAGCCTGGACATGCCGCGCAATCCGGGACGCTACGTGCAGGTGGCGCTGGCGGGCTCCGGCGAGGATTTGCGCTTGCAGGTCACCAGTCTGACCGACATCGACCTGCGCGACGTCAATGTGCGGGTGCGGCTGGAATGGGCGGACGGGCAGGTCGACAACCTGCTGCCGCAAATCAGCCATTTGCGTGCCCGTCAGCGGGCCGAGATCAGTTTGCCTGGGCGAGAGGCATCGTTGGCCGCGGCGCGGGTCTTTCCGCTGACCGGCAGGCCGGCCAGCGGGAGCGAAGACATCTGAGGCGACGTATGAAGTGTGGTCAGATGACGCCGTCGGACCGCAGTGCCTCGATCTGCGCCGGCCGGTAACCCAGTTCGACCAGGATATCCGCGCTGTGCTGGCCGATTTCCGGTGACGGGCGAATGTCGGCACGCCCCGCGCCATCGACATTCACTGGATGCATGATCAATGGAAAGCGGGCAGCGTTTGGATCTTCGGGCTGGACGACAATACGGTTGATCCCGAGCTGGGGGTCAGTTTTCAGATCATCGAGCGTGCCGATCATGGCGATGGGGACGCCGGCTTCGCCGCAGGCGTCAATCCAGTGTGACGCCGGCTGCTCTGCTACGCGGGCCTTGACCAGCGTGACCAGCGCCGGCCCGTGCTGCAGGCGCGCTTCCGGGGTCGCAAAGCGCTCATCATGCAGCAGATGGTCCAGCGCCAGCACTTCCAGAAAGCGCTGCAGCTCCTCTGGTGACCGCACCATGGTCAGTTGCAGCCAGCGATGGTCTGCCGTCTCGTACAGGGCGCGCAACAGCGTGACATTGTCAGGGCGCCGCCAGTTGCTGAAGTCGCCGTCACAGAACTTCGCTTGCGCGATACAGGACGCACTCCACAAACCGTTGGCAATCAACGAAGTGTGCACCTTGCTGCCCTCGCCGGTACGTTCCCGCTTCAACAGGGCAGTGACAATGGCAGCATAAAGCGCCACCGCTGTCGGATGATCGCCCATGCCGGGCAACGCCTGGGCAGGCTCAGCGCCCGGCGCCCGCACGCTGTCCATCAGCCCTGGCCGCGACCAGTAAGCGACCAGATCAAAGCCTTCCCGGTCCTTGTCGGGCCCGTCTTCGCCATAGGCCGTCAGCGAGGCATAGATCAACTTCGGGTTCAGCGGCTCGAGGTCTTCGTACATCAGGCCGAGCTTGCGCCGCATCGGCAGCGGATGGTTGGTTACATAGACGTCCGCCTCGGATACCAGGCGCCGCAGGATGTCCATGCCAGCCTCGGTCTTTAGGTTCAACGTCAAGGAGCGCTTGTTGCGGCCGTCCATTTGCCAGGTGTAGTTGCTGTCGGCCTGGGGGGATGTCGGCAGCGCCGCCAGTCCGCGATAGGGATCGCCCGCGCCCGGCATCTCGACTTTGATGACGTCAGCGCCATAGTCCGCGAGGATGGTGGCGGCTACCGGGCCGGCAATCCAGCTGCCGACATCCAGAACTTTAAGTCCGGCAAATAGTGGTGATTCATTCGACATCTTGCGCCAACCCCTCCAGCAATCGTTGTGGAGTGGAAACTTACACTATCCCGAGCGGTTTCCAAAGCGCCGGCTTCGTGGATGGTCAAACGGGCTCCTCTCAAGTGCCTGAAGGTACTGGCCTGGCCGTCTGTCATTGCGTATCTTGTAGCAGCATTCATGGTCTGATGTGAGCTGTCATGGATACCGCAAATCTGTCGCGCGCTGTTGATGCGCTGTCGTTGCCCGGGCCTTTCTCGAACCTGCTGCAGGGGCTGTCCGTCCGTGCCGTGCGGCGCATGCTCTGGCACCTTGGTTATCCACAGCACATCCTTGAAGTACCCGCGCACGATGGCCGCCACTGGTCGTTACTGGCGGATATGACCCGGCAGCCGATACAGGTGATGGGCGATGCCGAGCGACTCGAGCGTCTGCGCAAGCGCCAGACTGATGCACTACGCGAGCGTATTGAGGTGCACGATGGAGGCGCCTTCGATATGGCCGTCGAAGATCAGTCGGTGGACTGCATCTTTTCGCCAGATCTGCTGACCTTTCTTGCCCGGGATGAAGACCGGGCTGCCTATCTGCGGGAGTGTCACCGTGTCACCCGGCGAGGTGTGTTGCTGCAGGTCTGGGTGGGCAAGAACCTGACGGCTTTTGGCCGCCGGCGGGTCTGCCATCAGCATTATCTGATGGCCCAGGACGGCCTGGGTGACTGGGTCATACACGCAGCGCCGATGCTCGAAGCGGAGTTCATCAATGCCGGTTTCAGAGTGGTCGGATTTCAGGATGTGCTGCCTGGACTGCTGCCGCTGCGTACCTATGCCTTGTTGCGGGCGCATAAGTGATTGCGGGCGATTACGCTCTGCAGCAGCCGGATGATCACTTCGAGGAGCTCTGGGCCCTGCCGGGTGAGCGCTTTGAGACGGGTAACACCCGTGAAGGCGGTGGTAGCAGCGAGGTTGTAAAACTGGGCCTTGAAGAGCCGGTAGCCGGTCTGGCGCCCGGTACGTACTTCATCAAGAAGCAGACAAGGTTTCACTACCGCAGTCGCATCTTGCCCTGGCGCCGTTATCCGCTGGTCAGACGGGAAGAGTTGGCCATTCGTCGGTTCGCTCGGCTCGACATTGGCGTGCCCGAAGTTGTCTATTTTTCGGTGACAGACAATGGGGACCGGGCGATCCTGATTACGCGCGAGCTGCCCGGGTATCGCGATCTGAGTGACAGTCTTGCGCTGGTTGGTGATGACCAGAGCTCGCGCAACCGCATACTGGCTCTGGTGGCTGACGGCCTGCTGCGGATGCACAGGGCCCGCTACGCGCACGGTGCGCTGTACCCGAAGCACATCTTTCTGCATGAAGCTGGCAGCATGGCGCTGATTGACCTGGAAAAGGTCAGGCGGCGCCTGACCCGTTCATTGGCGGCCGTCGCTGACCTGAGTCGATTGCTGCGCCATGGTGATTGTTTTACCGAAGCCGACGTGCAGCAGCTGCTGCAGGTTTATGCGCGCGAGCTGCCCACAGTGCTGCACTTGCTGCAGCGCTATCTGCAGCGCCGCGGCGAGGCGCTGCTCGCTGCGCAGGTGGCAACGGCGCGGCAGGTCGGCGGCGACTACTGAGTCAGTCTTTGCTGCCCGGCCTGATCAGCGACCGCAGCCAGTTCAGATACCCATTGCCGCCCAGCAGATAACGGTCCAGGGCATCCATTTCTGCCGACAGCGCAACGGGATCTGCCAACAGATCAGCGCGGGTGCGAATTGGCTTGTCCGGATCCAGCGGTTTGATGACCCGGGCAGGGTTCCCGCCTGCGATGACGTTTGCCGGCAATGAGCTGGTGACGATGCTGCCGGTTCCGACCACCGTGTTATCGCCAATCTCTACGCCTTTGCAGATGATCGCCTGATCGCCGATCCAGACGTTCTCTCCGAGACGTATCGGCCGCGTCGTGCCAATAGCACGCGGCCGATCATAGATGTCATGCCAGTCGGCGTCTGTCAGGTAAGCGCCGCTGGCGATCATGCTGTTGCGGCCGATGTGAATGCCGCTGGCTGAATCCATGCGCACACCGGGAGAGATCAGGCAATAGTCGCCAATGCGGATTTCACCGCAGTGCGACTCGAACTGCCAGACAGTAAAGCAGACCTTTCGGTCCCGCGCGGTAATGATGTGAATCTGCTCGCCCAGGTGAATGTTCGGGCCATGCACACTGATGTTCCATGGCTTCATGAACAGCGGGTGACTGCCCAGGCCATCGAACTGAGGGCGCAGAAAGTGATTGGCGTACCAGCGCTCGAACCACAGGGCAGCGCGCTTAATCCGATAAGGCCGTAGGTCCTGTCTCACTGCTGGGCCATTGCTTCCCGCTCTATACCCAGTTCGGCCATCAGCGCCGCGTCCTTGTTCTGCCCCGGGTTCTTGGTGGTCAGCAGTTTCTCGCCCAGAAAGATGGAATTGGCGCCGGCCATAAAACACAGCGCCTGCGCTTCATCTGTCATCTGCTCGCGTCCTGCCGAAAGTCGAACATAGGACTTCGGCATCATGATCCTGGCTGCCGCGATGGTGCGGGCAAGTTCGATCGGTGACAGTGGCGCAGCATCCGCCAGCGGTGTGCCGGGCACTCGAACCAGCATGTTGATCGGCACAGATTCCGGATGCCGTGGCAGATTGGCCAGTTCGCGCAGCATGCCCTGACGGTCCGTCGGGCTCTCGCCCATGCCAACAATGCCACCACAGCAGACGTTGATGCCGGCGTGACGAACATGAGACAGGGTCTCCAGCCGATCGGCGTAGGTGCGTGTGGTGATGATCTCCGGATAGTACTCGCGCGAGGTGTCGAGATTGTGGTTGTAGTAGTCCAGGCCGGCATCCTTCAGCCGCTGCGCCTGCGCTGCATTCAGCATGCCGAGCGTGACGCAGGTTTCCATGCCTTCGGCGGCAACGGCCCGCACCATATCGGCGACCTTGTCCAGGTTGCGTTCCGTGGGCGAACGCCAGGCCGCGCCCATGCAGAAGCGTGTTGCGCCTTCGGCCTTTGCCACCTTGGCAGCTTCAACGGCGCGATCAATGGACACCAGACCCTCGAGGTCGACGCCGGCGTCGTAATGCACGCTTTGCGGGCAGTACTTGCAGTCTTCCGGGCAGCCGCCTGTCTTGATGCTGAGCAGTGTGCTGACCTGAATTTCGTTGGGCGTGAAGTTCTCGCGGTGAATGCGTTGCGCGTCGAACAGCAGGTCGGTAAACGGACGCTGATACAGGTCGGCAACTTCCTGCACAGTCCAGTTGTTACGAGGTTCGGCGTTGTGGCTCATTGCGTATGTCCTAGTCAGATCTTGAAGTGCTCGGCTGTCATGACAGCCGGTCCGCCACACAGCTGCTGCGGCAGTTCCCGTATCCCCTGGGTGTCATACAGCGACTTGTGCGGTCGCTCATTCAGTGCTGTTCAATCCGTGCTGGTGGTCTCTACCGGACCTGGTTGCCAGTAGCAAAGTCACATGCTGCGTCATCAGCGAGGTTCCGGATGCATTCTGCAGTTCATCCGCCAGCACGATGATGCCGCGATCGGGCTTGGATCGCGACAGGCGTTTGTCGATGCACTGCGTCCTGTAACTCAGGCGGTCGCCCGGCCGGCCCGGCGCCGGGAAGCGTACCTGATCCTTGCCGAGCATGGCCAGTATGGCCATGGGGCGAGGCTGGTCGAAGAACAGGCGTGTGCATATGGCAAACAGGTGCAGGGAAGAGGCCGTCAGTCCACCAAACATCGACTTTGCCGCGGCCTCAGGATCTGTATGAAACGGCTGCGGATCCCAGCGCCGGGCAAACTCAATCATTTCCTCTGCGCGGAGGTCGTAGTGCCCGATCAGTTCGGGCACCTGCACCTCAATGTCGTCGAAGTATCGCACGGCAGTGCCGGATGCTCAGCTGTTCATGTCCTCAAGCATGCCGGCCAGGTCGTCCGCGTGTTCCTCTTCAGTGGCCAGGATCTCTTCCAGCATGCGCCGGGTGGTCGGGTCATCGGTGCCGAGGTACTCGATCATCTCGCGGTAGCTGTCGATGGCGATGCGTTCGGCGATGAGGTCTTCCTTGATCATCTCGATCAGGTTTTCGCCCTCGACATACTCGGCATGGCTGCGGGACGTCAGCCCGTCAGGTGAGAAATTCGGAGCGCCGCCCAACTGCACGATGCGCTGTGCGATCTGGTCGGCGTGCATCTGCTCCTCGTTGGCGTGTTCCAGAAACTCCGCTGCAGCCGCTTCAGCATTAATACCGGTAGCCATGAAATGGTGGCGCTTGTAGCGCAGCACGCAGACGATCTCGGTGGCCAGGGCTTCGTTCAGGATCTTGATGACCGTCTCGCGGTCGGCCTTGTAGCCTTCCGTGATGGCACCCTGCTCAATGTGCTTCCGTGCCCGCTCGCGAAGGGTTTTGATGTCGGTCAGAAAAGGTTTCTTGTCACTCATGGTCCACCTCAGCAAATACGTCCATGGGATCGATTCAGGCCGACAATGTAACATGAGCCAGCCAGACCCTGGTTGTCAGGCTACCTGTGAATCCCTTGGAAATTTGCGTGCAGACCAATTCAAGTAATGGTCGGAGTGAGAGGATTTGATCTGGCAGCCTCGCTGGGGCAACCCCGTTGCGTAGGCCCCTGCATAAAGAGAAGGGGCCGGAATCACCTGAGATCCTTGGGAAATCCGAATGCAGACCAATCTAGTAATGGTCGGAGTGAGAGGATTTGAACCTCCGGCCCCTGCCTCCCGAAGACAGTGCTCTACCAAGCTGAGCTACACTCCGATACTTTCTTACGGCACCCTTCCGGCTACCGTTTCGGCCGCCGCTCTGGCCACCACCGTGGCCGGTATCCGCCAGACGGCGTCCCGCGAAGGCGCGCTATTCTAATGGCCCCAAGCCTGCAAGCCAACCACGCTGCGTAAATATTCCGCGTGGCTGCTACTGCAGCCGTGCAACACAATAGTTGGCCAGGGTTGTCAGCCCGTCGCGGTAAGGTCCCCGCGGCAGCGCATTAAGCTGTGCCAACGCCCGCTGTGCCTGGAACTCGGCCTGCGATTTGGTATAGGACAGGGCGCCGCTGCGTCCGACCGCGGCCAGCACGTCCGGTAACTGATCCGGGTCACGCTGCGCCAGGGCCTGCAGCACCAGGTCACGATCTGCGGCCTTGCCGGCGCGTAGTGTCTGTATCAGTGGCAGAGTCAGTTTGCCCTCGGCCAGGTCGGCGCCGGCATTCTTGCCCATCAGTTCCGGGTCCCCGGCGTAGTCCAACCAGTCATCGACCAGCTGATAGGCGAGGCCCAGATGCGCGCCATACAGGCGCAGAGCGTCATTAGACTCAGCAGTGGCATCGGCCAGGGTGGCAGCGGTGTGGCTGGCCGCCTCGAACAGGCGTGCAGTCTTGGCGCCAATCACCTGCATGTAGGCGTCTTCTGTCAGGTCGGTTCGGCCGATGTTCTGCAGCTGTTCCACCTCGCCGGCGGCGATCACATTGGTTGCGTCGGACAAAATTGTGATGACATCCATGCGCCCGATCTCGACCATAAGCTGAAATGCCCGCGAATACAGGAAGTCGCCAACCAGCACGCTGGGTGCATTGCCCCACAGTGCATTGGCTGTGGCCCGACCGCGGCGCAGGGCCGACCGGTCCACCACGTCGTCATGCAGCAGCGTGGCGGTATGCAGGAATTCGATAACCGCTGCCAGCTTCAGGTGCTGTTCGCCCTGATAGCCGAGCGCACGGGCGCTGAGCAGCACCAGGAGCGGCCGCAGCCGCTTGCCGCCGCTGTCGACGATGTAGCGCCCGATCTCTTCGACCAGGTTTACGTCCGACGTCAATTGGCGCGGAATCAGGGCGTTGACCGCTGCAAAATCGTCCGACACCAGATCGTAGACCTGGCGCATGGGTTCTGGCGGGCTGCCCTTGCCGGCAGCGGAAACAGCTAGGTTCGAGGATGTCATCGGTTCGCTGGTCTGATTGCTTGGCCGGACACCGGGTCCGGGACAGTGATAAGGCGAATCTTACAGGTAAATGGCGTCAGGCCGGAATTCTTCCGTGTCGTGCGTTGTAATCAACCGGCGATGCTCTTAGAATTACGCGCCTTTTACGCCGGGCCCGATTCTGCTGGACACGAGGTCTGGCAGGTCAGCATTGAATAACAAGGCCGGGCGCCCCGAGCGGCGGCCGGTACAGCAGGAGTAGCGCCATGTTTGCGGTATTTGAGAGTGGTGGCAAGCAGCATCGGGTCAGCAACGGCGAGCGTATTCGCCTGGAGCGCCTGAATGCTGAGCCCGGTGCACAGGTTGAGTTTGACCGCGTCATGCTGGTTGCGGATGGTGACAACGTCAATGTCGGCAAGCCCTTCGTTGACGGCGGCAAGGTGACCGCTGAGGTCATTGGGCATGACCGGTTTCGCAAGATCAGCGTCGTCAAGTTCAAGCGCCGCAAGGGCTATCTGCGTCGCGGTGGGCATCGGCAGCACTATACCGAAGTGAAAATTACCGGTATCAGCGCCTAAGCAGCAGGACAGGAGACAGCGAAATGGCACACAAGAAGGCAGGCGGCAGCACCCGTAATGGCCGCGACTCAGAGAGCAAACGTCTGGGCGTGAAGCGCTTCGGCGGACAGGCGGTACGGGCCGGCAACATCCTGGTTCGCCAGCGGGGCACCCGGTTTCACGCCGGTCCCGGCGTTGGCATGGGCCGCGACCATACGCTGTTTGCGCTCAGCGACGGCCAAGTAAAGTTTCTGATCAAGGGCGACAAAGGC
>SKXG01000421.1 GCA_007128525.1 Pseudomonadales bacterium
AGACTGTAGCGAGCATGACGCAGGCGCAGGGCTACGCCAGTATCAATCGAATTGATGGTCGGCGCACGTTGAGCATCCAGGGGCTGATCGACCACAGTGCGACAACATCGGATGCCGTATTACGGGATTTGCAGAACAATTTTCTGCCTGAGTGGCAGCAACGCTATCCGGGTTTGTCGTTCACCATCGACGGAGAAGCGGCGCAGGCGGAGATCACGATTGCGTCGATGCAACGCGCCCTGCTGATCGGGCTGTTCAGCATGTATCTGATCAGTGCTTTTCTGTTTCGCAGCTATATTGAGCCATTGGTCATCCTGGCGATCATTCCGTTCAGCCTGGTCGGTGTGGTGATCGGCCACCTGCTGTTCGGCTACAACCTGACATTGCCATCAATGCTTGGCTTCATCAGCCTGAGCGGTATTGTCGTCAATAATGCGATTCTGTTGGTGACCTTTGTCGAGCGCTACCTGGCGCAGGGCAGGGCGCTGGCCGAGGCCGTGGTTGATGCAGCGCTGCAGCGCTTTCGGCCGGTGGTGCTGACCAGCCTGACGACGGTCATGGGGCTGTTGCCGCTGCTGCTGGAGACCAGCATGCAGGCCAAGGTCGTGATTCCGCTGGCGCTGAGCCTGGCCTTTGGCCTGAGTACGGCAACACTGGCGGTGCTCTTCGTTGTGCCCGCCTTCTATCTGGTACTTGATGACTTCGGCCTGTTCAGGCGGGAAAGCGCTGGCTCGGCACAGGCCGCCATGAGATGAGATGCTTGGCGCTCCGGCCAGGATTCGAACCTGGGACCTGCCCCTTAGGAGGGGGCCGCGCTATCCAGCTGTGCCACCGGAGCGAGGCGGGCATCTTAACATGGCCTGACCGCTGTGCTGAATGGTGAGCTGGGCGACTGCGGACGGCGCTGCGGCTGTCGGGTTATCCTGTCGAGATGACTGAGGTGAACGACCCTGGACACAGTCTGGAAGGCGAGCCGCCGGAGCTGTCCGTGATCATTCCAGTGCTCAATGACGCTGCTGCGCTGCAGCGCGTTCTGTCATCGCTGCAGAGCCTGTGTCCTGTCGATCTGAGCCTGCAGATCATCGTCGTTGATGGTGGCAGCACTGATGGCAGCGCGGCAGTCGCCGAAGCTGTGGCAGATCAAGTTCTGTGCAGCGCCCCCGGGCGTGCCCGTCAGCTTCAGCGCGGTGTGGATCAGGCTCGGGCACCATTGCTTTGGCTGCTACACGCCGACTCGGGGCTTGATAGCCGCCACCTGGAAGCTCTGGCAGGTCTTCGAGAGCAGCTGGTCTGGGGGCGCTTCGATGTCCGACTCGACACCGATGCCCGCTGGGCTCGGTGCATCAGCTGGTTCATGAACCACCGCTCATGCCTGACTGGAATCTGCACCGGTGATCAGGGCATCTTCGTGTCCCGCAGCCTGCTGGGGCGCATCGGCGGCATTCCACAGCAGGCGCTGATGGAGGATGTGGAGCTGAGCCGGCGCCTCAAACGGGAGCGACGCCCGCTGTGTCTGCAGCATCCGCTGGAGACATCCGCACGGCGATGGCGGCGGCATGGTATCGGTCGCACCGTGTTGCTGATGTGGTGGCTGCGCCTGCGATACTTTTTGGGCGCTGACCCGGCCGACTTGCACAGGACTTACTATGGCAGTTGATGATGGCGAGTGAACCGACCTTGGATGGGCGCAGGCCGGTTGTGGCGGTGTTTGCCCGGACGCCGCTGCCGGGCCGGGTCAAGACACGGCTGGCCCGGGATCTCGGTGACGACGGAGCATTGGACACACATCTGGCGTTGCTGCGTGATCTGTTGGGCGCTCTGGCCGGACAGCCTGACTTCGACGTGGAGCTGTGGCTCAGTGATGGGACGACCCCGGAGGTAGACGCGCTCGGGCAGCAATACCGCGTTGCTGTGCGGGTCCAGGCCGGCGCGGATCTGGGCCAGCGCATGTGCAGAACGATCGATACGTTGCTGGCCGCGAATCGTTTGCCTCTAGTTGTGGGCAGTGATGTGCTGGGTCTGGATGCAGCTCAAATTCGCAAGGCGTTCAACGCCCTGCGGGAGGCAGATCTGGTGCTGGCACCGGTTGACGATGGGGGTTACGGCCTGATCGGCATGAGCAGACTGCATGCGGCGGTGTTTGATGCGATTCCCTGGGGCAGCGATCAAGTGATGGCTGAGACGCGGCGCCGGGCGCGGCGTCTGGGGCTGCGTTGCTTTGAACTCGAAGGTTGCTGGGACCTCGATACCATAGAGGACTATCTGCGCTGGAACGCGCACCGCGGCGGCAATCCAGCTTAATGGGAGTGCACCCGTTATTCAGAGGTGCTCTGGGGTCGTCCGCGCTGTCGCATCAGCTGATGGTCGATGAACTGCTCGAGGCGGCGTCGGTCGGCGATGTCCAGGCTCAGAAACTCCAGGCCGGCAAAGCGCTGATCGGTGCGGTCGTTATAGGCTTGGTGCCGTATTCTGGCATCGGTGCTGAAGCCCATCGTCTGGTTCAGCTGGACTTGGCAGTCTTTCACGATGGCGTTAAGCGGCAAGGGCGCCGTTCCGGCCTGGTCAATGCGGATCCGGCAGCCGCCTGTGGACACGTCCACCAGCTGGGCTTGCAGTGACCGTCCCTTGAGATTGGCTGTTACCGCCGCACCCTGGCCGGATACACGGCGCGGCACGCTGACGCGCTCACTGCGCCTGCGCTGCTGAAACAGGATCTGACTGGGCAGTGGGGTCCGGAAATAGGGGAGACTGTCCTTGGCCACATGCTCACTGACCGGCAGGTCGGTAGCAAACAGGTATAGACCTTCACAGCGGGCGGTAAAGGTCACCTCTTTAGCTTCCCGCAGCAGGCGATTGTTGGCGCTCGGTCGTAGCCGGTCCAGCAGAACGTCTTTATCCGTGACATCGAGCACCACTGCCGGCAGCTCCTCAATCTGTGACTTTAGTCGCAGGCTGATGGGCAGGCGTTGATCACGAAACAGCAGGAAGGCGGCTCTGATGTCTGCTGGCTCAGTCAGCACGCGACTCTGCTCGCTGGTCTGGCTGCTCTTCGACGCTGGCGGGGGCATGTTGGTGGTCCTTGATTGAACGAACGCCTGTTCGTTGAGTATAGCTGCGCCCTGGCGAGCTGCTGCCGGCAGATGCTTGCCTGCTGGCTGTGGTCCCGGCCTGCTTGCGTTAAGCTGCGGGGCCATGCGCAATGCCCTTGGACAGATGCGAGTATGCCCATGATTCCGCGTAGCCGTGCCCCCAAGCGGGAGATCTTCGGCTGGGCAATGTTCGATTTTGCGAACCAGTCGTACACTTTGCTGATCATCACGGTGATCTTTGGCGACCTGTTCACTCGGGTCATCGTCGGCGATAGCCCGGATTACCGGTTAGGTAACCTGCTCTGGAGTGTGGCACTGTCGGTCAGCTACCTGATGGTGGTGCTGAGTGCGCCGGTTTATGGCGCGATCATGGATTATGGCGCACTGAAAAAGCGCTTTCTGTTTGCCAGTTACGCCTTGACGGTCTTTACCACAGCCGCGCTGTATTTCGTGGCACCCGGCTACGTGGTCCTTGGCGTGCTCCTGCTGATTGTCTCCAACTACGCCTATAATCTGGGTGATGCTTTCCTGGCGAGCTTTTTACCCGGACTGGGACCACCCGAGGATCTGGGCAAGATTTCCGGTTTTGGCTGGGCGCTGGGCTATGTCGGCGGCATGGTATCAGCGGTGTTCGTACTGCTTTACCTTGGCGATGTCAGTGCCGAGAACTTTGACCGGATCCGTTGGGTGGGACCCTGGGCCGCATTCTTTTTCTTCGTGGCCGCCATTCCAACCTTTATCTGGCTGAAGGAGCGTGGCGTAGCGCGACCTCTGCCTGCCGGCAAGAGCTACGTCGGCGTTGGCATCGATCGTGTGCGGCATACCCTGTCGGCGCTGAACGACTTTCGGGATCTGTCTATCCTGATGATCTCGTTCTTCTTCGCGCTCAGCGGAATTGCCATCATCATCAGCTTCTCCTTCATTTACGGAGCCCAGGTTATTCGCTGGGATGACTCGGTGCGCACGCTGATGTTCATCATCGTGCAGATTTCAGCGGCTGTTGGTGCCATCGCTTTCGGGCTGATTCAGGACCGCATCGGAGCGCTCCGAACCTATCGTATAACGCTGGTCCTTTGGATGCTGTCCATCCTGCTGATCTATCTCACGCCACAGCTCTCGGAGTGGGCATTGCGCTGGTTCGGCCTGCAGTGGCAGGCCCAGCACATCTTCTTGGTGGTCGGAACGCTGGCGGGTTCCAGTCTGGGATCCTGTCAGTCTGCCACCCGGACGTTGGTAGGGCTGATGGCGCCGCTCAGTCGAAGTGCTGAGTTCTTCGGATTCTGGGGGCAGAGTATGAAGCTGGCGGCGCTGTTCGGTGTGCTGGGCATAGGTCTGCTACAGGTCGTGTTTGGCCTGCACAGCGCCATGTTGTTTTGTATTCTGCTGTTTGCACTGGCGCTGTGGATGACGCGCAGCGTAAGCGAGTCTCGTGGCCGCGCTGTTGCGGAGGCCCACAATCAGGACACGCCGCTGGTGTCTCCCTGAACGGCCACGTGTGACAGCAAAGCGGCCGAAATCAGTCCAGCAAATCCATTGGATCGGTGTCGTCATCCGTGGTAGTGGGGCAGTCCGCCAGCTCCAGGTTCTCCCGAATCAGAATGATTCGATCCTCATGCGCCAGGCTGACGATCTGATAAGGCCGTGATACCTGATCGGGCATTGGACAGTCGGGACGAACGCTGGTGACTGTGATCTCAACTTCGAGGCTGTCGCCTCGGCGGGTAACGTCGGTGACCTCGATGTCGTTGACGTCCGGACCAGGGCCCATGAACAACGCGATCACGCGTTCCTCGTCAAAGTCGACTTCGGGCGGCTCATCCGCTGCGCTGTGATTGCTGAAGTACACCTGCTCGTAATCGGACTGGTTACGAATGATTTCAATGCTGCGGCGATTGACCGTACCTTGACTGCCACTTGCGATTTCGGTGAAGAACACGGGATCACCAAAAAAGTCTTCATCATCACAGCTGCTGAGCAGCGTCAGCGCCGCTGCGATGCCGAGTAATCGCAGCACATTGCACCAGGTGCTTCCACGAACATGCTGCCTTGAGTTCATTGAGCGCTCCATCGGGACTGTCACTGTGGACAGACTTTACCAGCTGGCTCGACGCCGGGCGATGCCGGTATTTGCGCCTAAAGCCTAATTGAGCATAGGTTGGCGGCGTCCAACAATTGTCCATCGCCAGGCTATACATGAGCTGCACGGAGACACCAACTTAGGCGGTTCCTGTGATAGTGACGTATCTGCGGTGCAGCTTATGATTACCGGCGTTTTCGCAGGAACGATAAGAAGATCAGCCCAGCCCCCCTGTAGCTGGAGCTGGCGAAGCCATCAGGCCTCACCCGTTCGGCCCGTGCCCCCCACGGGCCTCACTTTTCTCTAGGGTACCTCTGAACAACGCCTTGCATCTGTACGCTTCAGTCCAGGCAGAGGACGCAAGGCGTTATTCAGAGGTATCCTAGCGTTGCTGTCGCGATCTCAGCCTGCCGCAGGGTTTTTGGCAGGCGCATCGCTGTCGAATAGCGCCTCCGCCTGGGGCGGCCCCTCCTCACGCAACTCTGAGGGCGTCTTGCCGGACCAGGACTTGATGGCGCGGCGCAGGCTGGAGGCATTGGAAAAACCCATCAGCTCGGCAATGGCATCGACACTGAGGCCGGATACACGCAAATGGTGCGCAGTCATCGACATGCGTACGTCATGCTGGAGTTCTCGAAAGCTGGTGCCTTCCTGGCACATGCGACGGGTCAGTGCACGTGGTGACAGGCGCAGAATCTGGGCAACCCGCTCAAGTGTCGGTTGCGTGTTGAAACGGGCGCTGATGTGCCAGCGCACTTTGGTGCTGATACTGGACTCGATGTTGGCGGCCTGAAACTCCTCCTCGCAGGCACTGATCAGACGCGAAAATGCCTGGCGGCGCAGGGGGCGGAAGCGCTGTGTTACGGCGGCTACAGTCATTGCGATGGCAGATTTTTCGGCGCCGAACTGAATGCTGTCCAGTGGCAGATCGTCATACATGGCTGCGTGTGGCGGGGCCGGGTAGTCGAGAGTCACATGGACACTGGGGTCTGGAACCGAACGGTTGGTGCACATCTCGATCACGCGCAGCGTTACAGCCAGCCTGTACTCCATCTCAAACTGATACATCTCGGCGTCTTCCGGTGAATTGACGCAGAACTCGAGTGGTGTCACCAGCAGCCCATTTTCATCGAGGTAGGTACTAGGCTCGGTCATGTACATCGCATAGTAAGGCTGCGAGATGCAGATATAACGGCGAAACGCCAGTCCTGCCTCTGCGAGACTTGGTGCGCAGTCTACGATGAAGCCAATAGTGCCGTAGTGGCACCACCGCATGTAGCTGCCAACCAACAGACCTATGCCGTCGCGCTGGCACAACCGGATACCGTTGCGCACGAGCTGGTTGTACTGTGCATAGGAAATGCGTACGCGCGGGTCATCCAGACGGTCGGGATGAATGTCAGTGCCGTGCAGCAATGGCTTGAGGTCTGCCCCGAAATGGACAAAGGCTTCCGCCAGCCCGAGTGGCTGCAGGTGTGCTGGAATGACGCGACTGTGTACGTCCATTGCCTGCCCCTCCGAGATCAGCAGGTGGTGGCGCTGGCCGCTTGCCTGCCTTGTTCCCCGGTGTTTCTGGTCACACCTCGTGTTTGTTCCGGGTGTGTCTACTGGCCGATTGCGGCCGCTTTATAAGTTGATTCTGGCATGGCGGCTCAGTGATGCCTACCTCTGTCACGGCACTGCTTGTAAGCATTGCGCGCTTTTGGTGCGTGGTCTGTGCGCTATGCCCCCAGATTGACCCTGCTGTCGGCCCCGA